>NZ_DBHKZA010000010.1:24077-31023 GCF_057314935.1 Achromobacter sp. | reverse complement strand
CGCCCCAAGGCAAAAAGCGCCCCCTCGGGGGGCAGCAAGCACGCGCAGCGTGTGCGGCGTGGGGGCCCTTTTTGCCGCCGGGCCGCCCCAAGGCAAAAAGCGCCCCCTCGGGGGGCAGCAAGCACGCGCAGCGTGTGCAGCGTGGGGGCGCTCCCTTCACAGTGACATCCCGATGGCGCGCATGATCAGGCGCAGCGCGTAGGCGGTCAGGCCCAGCGCGGCGACGCTGCCTGCCCAGATCAGCGCCAGCCACAACAGACGGCTGCGCCATGACGGCAGCGGGTGAGCGGGGCGGTGCATCGCATTCATCAGTGGAACTCCTCGCCAGTGCGGACCTTGCCGCGGAAGACGTAGTACGACCAGGCGGTGTACATCAGGATAATGGGAATGATCAGCAAGGCTCCCACCAATGCGAAGCCCAGGCTTTGCGGTGGCGCAGCTGCGGTCCAGATCGACACGTCAGGTGGGATGATGGCGGGCCAGATGCTGATGCCCAGGCCGCTGTAGGCCAGGAACACCAGGCACAGCGACAGCATGAAGGGCCCGGCGGCGGGCATGCCGCGCACGCGGCGCATCAGATCGAAGCCGGCGGCCGCCACCAGCACCGGCACCGGGAAGAACCAGAACATGTTGGGCAGGCTGAACCAGCGCTGGGCGATCTGCGGCTGCGCAAGGGGCGTCCAGATGCTGAGCACGGCGATGACGGCCAGCAGCGCCAGCGTCAGCGGCCGGGCGATGTCGCACATGTGGCGGTGCAGGCGGCCCTCGGTCTTCATGATCAACCAGGTGCAGCCCAGCAGCGCGTAACCCGCCAACAGCCCCAGGCCCGTGAAGATCGAGAACGGGCTGATCCAATCCCAGGCGCCGCCCTGGTAGGCGCGGTCGACGACCGGGATGCCTTCGATGTAGGCGCCCAGCGTCACGCCCTGGAAGAAGGTCGCGCACACCGAGCCGAACACGAAGGCGCGGTCCCACAGCGGGCGGTGGTGCTCGTCGGCCTTGAAACGGAACTCGAACGCCACGCCGCGAAAGATCAGGCCCAGCAGCATGAAGACCAGCGGCAGGTGCAGCGCGCTGAGAATGACGGAGTACGCAAGCGGAAACGCCGCCATCAGGCCTGCGCCGCCCAGCACCAGCCAGGTCTCGTTGCCGTCCCAGACGGGCGCCACGGTGTTGACCATGACGTCGCGTTCGTCGCGGTCGCGGATCAGCGGAAAGAGGATGCCGATGCCCAGGTCGAAGCCATCCATCACCACATACATCATCACGCCGAACAGGATGATGACGGCCCATATCAGTGCAAGATCGATGCCCATGGCCTCAGACTCCTGAATGCTTGCGTTGCGCGGGTTCGGTGCCCGCCAGGGTGGACGCGGCGGACAGCGGGCGCGACGGCTGGCGCGGTTCGCCCGGCCCGCCGGACAACGGCGCGTGGCCCGGCGCGGGGCTGGGGCCCATGCGGATCAGCCGCAGCATGTACGACACGCCGGCACCGAACACCAGCAGGTAGACGACCACGAACAGGGCAAGTGTCAGCGTCAGCTCACCCAGGCCGTGCGGCGTGGCCGCATCCGCCGTGCGCATCACGCCATAGACGATCCAGGGCTGGCGGCCAATCTCGGTGACATACCAGCCGGCCAGCATCGCGATGATGCCCGACGGCCCCATCCACAGCGCGAACCGCTGCAGCGCGCGCGATTCATACAGGCGGCCGCGCCAGCGGGTCCACAGCGCCCAGCCCGCCAGCAGGATCATCAGCGTGCCCAGCCCGGCCATGATGCGGAACGACCAGAACACCACGGTCGCGTTGGGCCGGTCTTCGGGCGGGTACGACTTCAGTCCGGGGAACTGGCCGTCCCAGCTATGCGTGAGGATCAGGCTGCCCAGCCGCGGCACGTTCAATGCAAAGCGTGTTTCTTCGCGCTCCATGTCGGGAATGCCGAACAGCGTCAGCGGCACGCCCGCGCCCGGCTCGTTTTCCCAATGGCCTTCGATGGCGGCGATCTTGGCGGGCTGGTGCTTGAGGGTGTTCAGCCCGTGGATATCGCCTACCACCGCTTGCAGGGGCGCAACCAGCAGCAGCATGCCCATCGCCATCGCAAACATCTTCTTCACGGCCGGGCTGCGGTCACCGCGCAGCAGGTGCCAGGCGCCGGAGGCGCCGACCATCAGCGCGGTGGCCAGGAAAGCGGCGATGCCCATGTGCGCCAGGCGGTACGGGAACGAGGGGTTGAAGATCACGGCCAGCCAATCGGTGGGCACCACGCGGCCGTCCAGGATTTCGTAGCCGGCGGGCGTCTGCATCCAGCTGTTGGAGGCCAGGATCCAGGTGGCCGACACCAGTGTGCCCAGCGCCACCATGATGGTCGAGAAAAAGTGCAGGCCCGGCCCTACGCGCGACCAGCCGAACAGCATGACGCCCAGGAAGCCGGCTTCCAGGAAGAAGGCGGTCAGCACTTCATAGGCCAGCAGCGGTCCGGTGACGCTGCCGGCAAAATCGGAGAAGAAGCTCCAGTTCGTCCCGAACTGATAGGCCATCACCAGGCCGGACACCACGCCCATGCCGAAGTTGACGGCGAAGATCTTGGTCCAGAAATGGTAGAGGTCGCGATAGACGGTTTTCTGCGTTCGCAGCCACAGGCCTTCCAGTACGGCCAGATAGCTGGCCAGGCCGATGGTGATGGCGGGGAAAACGATGTGAAAAGAAATGGTGAAGCCGAACTGTATTCGGGCAAGCAATAGCGCGTCGCTATCCATAGCGGTCTTCCTGACTTCGTCGCCGGCGCGAGGGTTCCGTCACAAGACGGCATGCGCAGACGGGTGTTGAACCTGCACCACGAAGTTAGGATATGTGCGCTGATTGGTACAGATTCAGAATATGCGAAAAAAAGCGGATCAGATTGGGCAAAACCGTGTGCTACCGCGTTCCCTCATAGGGGAAAAGCTGGCAGCTCAGTTTTTTTAGATTGGCTTGCGTTACAAAAAAGACAGTACAGATAGCGGGGTGCGTCCCCTGGTCCGGTCGCGAAGGGAAGGCAGGCCTTCCCTTTCCGCACGATTAGCTTGCGCAGGCTTGCGCGGCCTCGTCGATCAAGGCGGCGACTTGCGCCGCGCGTGACGCAAGCGAGGCATGGCTGGCATCCAGCGTGATCACCTTGCGGGCTTGCATCCGGTTGGCCATCCGGGTCTGGTTTTCGGGGGCGATCATGCGGTCCTGGCTGGATATCTGGTACCACGACGGCTTGTTGCGCCAAGCGGGCGTGGCGACGGTGTCGCCGAAGGTGCTCGCCAGCGGCGCCTTCTGGGTAATGCCCATGACCAGCCCTTCATCGGCCGGCAGGTCCTGGCAGAAGCTCTCGTGGAATTTGTCCGCCCGGACCCACAGGTAGCCGTCGCTATCGGGGGCCAGATGGGGGGCGGCGGCGGGCAGGTGTTCCTGCGTGATACCGCCGGGGCTTTCGCCGGCGTCCGGGGCGAATGCGGCGATATAGACCAGGCCTGCGACGTTCGGCGCGTTGCCGGCTACGCTGATGACGGCGCCGCCATAGGAGTGGCCCACCAGCAGGACGGGGCCCTTCTGCTGCGCGATCATCTTGCGCGTGCGTTCCGCGTCATCCGCCAGGGAGGTCAACGGCATGTCTACGGCGTGCAGATCCTGGTAGCCCTTGCGCGACAGTTCCAGGATGACGCGGGCCCAATGGGCCGCGCCGCCCCAGAAGCCGTGGACCAGGATGATGCTGGGTTTGCTGCTCATGATGTGTCTCCAGTGGGGCAAGAGCAACGATCATGCCCGGGAAGCGTGCGCCGCATCATCAAATTTCGCTATCGCGGCGCGGGCTTGCGAATGCCAATAGGCGCTGTGCAATCGCCAGCGTTGCCCGCTAGGCTACGATGGGGGCCCGCCCGCCGGAGCAACCATCCACATTGGCGCAGGCCCCCGCCCATCGCCGTAGAGACACCCGATCGTCATGAGCATTACCCAGAAGAAGGGCTCGCCCAGTCCAGCCCAGGCGTTGCCGCACCGGATCCGCGATCAGCTGCGTTTCGATATCTTGACCGGCGCCTTGCCTGCGGGCACGCCGCTCAAGCAAGATGAACTGGCCGCCCGTTTCCAGGCCAGCCGCATCCCGGTGCGCGAGGCGCTGCGTCAACTGGAAACGGAGGGCCTGGTGGCGTACCCCCTGAACCGGGGGGCGGTCGTCATCCGCATGGACGTGGATCAGATCTGCGAATTGCTGGATATCCGTATCGCGCTGGAAGGCTATGCGGTGCGCGCCGCCGTGCCGAACATGGCGCGGGCCGACCTGGAGGCCCTGGAAGCCCTGCTGCGCGCCTACGACGAAGCGGATTCCGTGCCGGATCGGGTGGACGCGATACGCCGTTTCCACCTGGCCTTGTGCGCCCCGGCGAACAACACGCGCCTGCGCCGGCTGATCGAGGAATACGGCCTGAACACGGCCCGCTACACGTACGAGTCGATGTCGCAGGCCGTGGGCATGGACCGCCCGCAGGGGGACCACCATCGCATCCTGGAAGCCTGCCGCAAGCAGGACGGCGAGTTGGCGGCAAGCCTCGTTCAAGCGCACATCCTCGAGACCAGGAAGAACCTCGTCGCCATGCACCGCATGCGGCAAGACGGCTGACGCAGGCGCGGCCGGTCAAGGGGTCGGCCGGGCGGCCAGCGGCGCGGCCGGCAGCCGCTGGGCGCGCTGGCTCAGCCACACGCTGGCCACCACGATCGCCATGCCGGCCAATTGCGCGGCGGTGAGGCTTTGGCCCAGCACGCCCCAGCCCAGCAGCACGGCCGAAATCGGGCTGAGAAAGCCCAATGACGACACCACCGCCGGTTCCAGCTTCGAGACGCCGCGGAACCACAGCACATAGGTCAGCGCGGCGCCGATCAGCCCCAGATAGGCCAGGCCCGTCACGTTCAGGGCGGTCAGCGGCGGCAAGGCGGGTTCGGCAAGCAGCGCCACGGGGAGCAGCAGGATGCCGCCAGCGGTCAATTGCCAGGAGGTGAAGGTCAGCGCGGACACGGGCGGCTGCCAGCGGCGGCTAAGCACGGTGCCCAGCGCCATGGACGCGGCGCTGGCCAGGCCGGCGGCGATGCCCACCGGATCCAGCGTGGCCTTGGGCGTCAGCACCAGCAGCGCGACGCCTGCCAGGCCGCTTAGCGCCGCCACCACGGACAGGCTGCGGATCGGCGAACCCAGCAGCGCGCGGGCCAGCAGGATCACCACCAGCGGCTGGACTGCGCCCAAGGTGGCGGCCACGCCGCCGGGCAGGCGGTACGCGGCAACGAACAACAGCGCCCAGAACACCGAGAAATTCAGTGCGCCCAGGATGAATGCCCGCAGCCACCAGACGCCCTGCGGCAACTGGCGCACGGCCAGCAGAAGCAGGATGCCGGCGGGTAGCGCACGCAGCATGGCGACGGTCAGCGGATAGTCCGCTGGCAGCATCAAGGTGGTGACGACGTAGGTGCTGCCCCAGATGGCGGGCGCCAGGGCGGTCAGCAGAAGATCGGAACTGCGGCTCATGAGGGCGCTCCCGTTTGGCTCAAGCCAGCTCAAGCACGTCGGATACCGGGCGCCGCGGCTTCTGCGGCCAATTGGCCGGCGTGGCGTAACCCATGGCGACCAGCATGACCGGCACTTCGTCGGCCCGCAAGCCGAACGCGTCGGCTACGCCCGCCGGGTCGAAGCCGGTCATGGGGCTTGCGGACAGCCCTTGCGCCTGGCCTGCCAGCATCAGGGTGGACGCGCCGAACGTGGCGCTGCGCACGGCTTCGTCCCGCTGGGTCTGCGGCGCGTCGGTGTAGAGCTGGCTGGCGGCGGCCTCCCAGGCCGGGATCATGCCGGCGGGCATGAAGCCGGCCGCGACGGACGGCTGCAGGCGATCGGCCGTCCAGGCGGCCTGGGGCAGCACGCCCACCACGATGAACGTCACGGCGGCGTCGGTGACTTTGGGTTGGTTCCAGGCCAATTCGCGCAGGCGCCGTTTGCCGGCGTCGCTGCGCACGGCGATGAAGCGCCAGTTCTGCAGGTTGAAGGCGGTGGGCGCCCGGGTCGCCCAGGAAATCAGCGTGTGGATATGGGCGTCTTCCAGGCCGCGGGCCGGGTCGAAGAAGTTGGCGGAATTGCGGGCGGCGATGGCGTCGGTCAGCGGGTGGCTCATGGTGTGGGTCATCCAATCGGTAGGGGTGTTGGCGGCGGCATCTACGCGTTGCCGGATCCATGCCCACAGGCTAATTGAATCTCCGGGATATGATAATATCCATTCCGTTCGCAATATCATTCACTGTAGGTGAACAATCAATGGATCATCTGACGGCGCTGAGGGTGTTCAGGCAGGTCGTGGAGCAGGGCGGATTCGCGTCCGCGTCGCGCCAGTTGGGTTTGTCGCCCGCCGCCGTCAGCAAGAACATCGCCGAGCTCGAACGCCATGTCGCGGCGCGGCTGCTGAACCGCACGACCCGCCGCATGAGCCTGACGGAAGCCGGCACGCGCTATTACGAGCAGGTCGCCCGCATCCTGGACGATCTGCAAGAGGCCGAACAATCGCTGGGCCCCATGCAGCGCGAACCCGCGGGGCTCTTGCGCGTCAGCGCACCGATGTCGTTGAGCCTGCTTCGCATCTGCCCCGCCGTCCCCGCATTCCTGGAACGCTATCCACAGGTGTCGCTGGACCTGAACCTGGAAGACCGGCGCGTCGACATCGTGAAGGAAGGTTTCGATCTGGCGATCCGCGGCACCGACCGGCTGGAAGACTCCAGCCTGGTGGCCCGAAAGCTGATGACGCTGGATCACGTACTGTGCGGGGCGCCGTCTTACTTCCGGCGCGTGGGCGTGCCGGCGTCGCCCGAGGCGGTGCGGGGCATGGAGCGCGTGCAGTTCACGTTGTCGGGCCACGCCGATGAATGGGTCTTCACGCGCGCGGGGCAGAC
>NZ_DBHKZA010000010.1:0-23977 GCF_057314935.1 Achromobacter sp. | reverse complement strand
AAGCCCGCCAGGTCGCTGCAGATGAACGCGACCAGCGCCGCGACTTCCTCGGGCTGGCCCAATCGGCCCACGGGGATCTGCGGCAATATCTTTTCCTTCAATACCTCCTCGGGCACCGCCTGCACCATGCGCGTGTCCAGATAACCGGGCGACACGGTGTTGACCGTGACGCCCTTGCCGGCCAGCTCCAGCGCCAGCGATTTGGTGAAGCCGTGTATCCCGGCTTTCGACGCGGCGTAGTTGGTCTGTCCGAACGCGCCCTTGCTGCCGTTCACGGATGAGATGTTCACGATGCGGCCCCAGCCGCGGTCGGCCATGCCGCCGCACAACGGCTGCGTCATGTTGAACATCGAATCCAGATTGCTGTGCATCACTTCGGACCAGTTCTCGAAGCTCATCTTGCGCAACCGGGCGTCGCGCGTGATGCCGGCGTTGTTGACCAGGATGTCGATCTGGCGGCCGTCGCGCTCGAGCCGCCGCATCAGCGCCTGGCACGAGGCATAGTCGCCCACGTCAACCTGATAGACGGCAAGGCGCCGCCCC
Organism: Achromobacter sp.; assembly: GCF_057314935.1. Taxonomy (NCBI): domain Bacteria; kingdom Pseudomonadati; phylum Pseudomonadota; class Betaproteobacteria; order Burkholderiales; family Alcaligenaceae; genus Achromobacter; species Achromobacter sp. Next base: position 23,434 of record NZ_DBHKZA010000010.1, on the reverse strand, counting down.
TTGGCCGCTTCTTCGTCGACCCAGGCGCGCGTGGCGTCTTCGCTGGCGTGGTAGGTGACGATGACGTCATGGCCGGCGTCGGAAAGCGCCAGGGCGATGGCCCGCCCCAGGCCGCCGCCGCCGGTGACCAGCGCCGTGCGCTTAGCCGTCATGACGCCCACCCGGCTGGCTGGCGTCGCGCAGGGCCGAGCATGCCGCGGCCATCTGGTTCGACATCGTGGACCACATCTGCGTCATGGGCGACGTGCCGGCGGCCATGCCGGCGCCGGTGGCGCTCTTGAACCAGCCGCTCATGGCCTCGCCCAGCCCGGCCGCCAGCGCCGCTTGCTCTTCCAGCGCGGCGTGGGTGATCGCCTGGCTGGCTTCCAGCTGGCATTGCCATTGCTTGCGCGTGATCTCGCCCAGGGCCGGGGCGATCTGTTGCCAATCTCCGCCGTGCTTCAGCGGGCCGAGGGTGTCCAGGTACCGGGCGGCGTTGTCGTCGGCCAGCCGGCGGCCAAGTTCCATCCAGCGTTGCTGGCTTTCTTGCGCAAGCTGGGCCAGCCGTTGGCAATAGGCCGCATTGGCGCCGGCGATGCCTTGGGTCGTGGGGGCAGTAGTCTTCTTCATCATCCGTCCTTTTAAGAGAGTGGTAAGGGGTAACGAATCAGCCTCAAGCCATCTGGCTCAAGGTCTTGCGAAAACGCGCCAGGGAAAACGCGAACAGGACTGTGCCGATCAGCGCCAGCGCCAGGAACGGCTGCCACACGACGCTTAGGCCCGCGCCGCGGTAGAGGATTGCCTGGCCGAGTTCCACGAAGTGCGTGGTGGGGGCGGCCAGCATGATGTGCTGCACAAAGTCCGGCATGCTTTCGCGCGGGGTGGTGCCGCCGGACAGCATTTGAAGCGGCAACAGGACCAGTACCAGCAGCATGCCGAACTGCGGCATGCTGCGCGCCAGCGTGGCCATGAAGATGCCCATGGAGGTGGTTGCGAAGAGGTGCAGCGCCGCTCCGGCCAGGAACAGCGCCACGGACCCTTCGATCGGCACGTGTAACAGGCCACGCACGATGAACGTCAACGATAGCCCAGCGGAGGCCAGTACGACCAGCCCCATCGACCATACCTTCGCCACCATGATTTCGGTGGGGGTGACTGGCATCACCAGCAGGTGCTCGATGGTGCCGTGCTCGCGTTCGCGGATGAGCGCGGCGCCCGTGAGGATGATGGACAGCATGGTGACGTTGTTGATGATTTCCATCATCGCGCCGAACCACGCCTGCGTCAGGTTGGGGTTAAAGCGCATGCGCACCGCCAGCTCCACCGGCAGTTCAGTGGGTGCGCGGTAGCGTTTGACGAATTCGTTGATCTCGTCGGTGACGATCTGCTGGATGTAGCTGCTGCCCGTGAACGCCTGGCTCATGCGGGTGGCATCCACGTTCAGCTGGATCTCTGCCGGGCGGCCGGCCAGCACGTCGCGCTGGAAGTTTGGCGGGATGTTCACCGAGAACGTGTACTTCCCCGCGTCCATGCCCGAATCGGCCTGGGCAGCAGTGATGAATGCGGGGGGCGTGAAGTGCGGCGGATAGAAGGCCGATGCGATGCGCGCGGATAAGGGGGAAGCATCCTCGTCCACCACGGCGATGGGCGCGTTGTGCAGGGTTTCGGGCATCGCGGTCGCCGCCGTGTAGATCATCAGCGTGAACGACACGGCGATCAGGATCAGCATCATCGGGTCGCGCGCCAGGCTCCATAGTTCCTTGACGCCCAGGCGGAAGATATTGGCCACGTGCCTCATTTACGCCTCCTGTTTCTTCAGCAGGAGCACCGAGGCGCCCAGGATGATGGGGATGGCGGCAAGCAGCGGCCAGAACGACCCTTGCAGCGCGGTGAAGTCCAGCGCCTTGCTGAACACGCCGCGGCTGATCGTCAGCATGTGCGTGGCGGGGTAGATCTGCCCGATCAACCGTCCGGCGCCTTCCAGCGACGACACCGGGTTGAGCAGGCCGGCGAACTGCACGGCGGGCACCAGCGTGCCGATCATGGTGAAGAACAGCGCCGCGATCTGGCTGCGCGTGAACGTCGAGGCCAGCAGGCCGATGGCGGTGGCCACCACGTTGTAGATCAGCGCGGCCGCCAGCAACGTCGCGAAGCTGCCGGTGATGGGCACGCCGAACAGGGTGACCGCCAGCAAGGCCATCAGCAGGAAATTCAGCATCGCCAGCGCCACGTAAGGCGCCTGTTTGCCCAGCAGGAATTCCAGGCGCGTGACCGGGGTGACGTACAGATTGATGATGGATCCCAGTTCTTTCTCGCGCACGACGGCCAGGGCCGTCAGCATGGCGGGCATCATGAGCAGCAGCAGCGGAATCACCGCCGGCACCATCGCCGGCAGGCTGCGCACGTCGGGGTTGTAGCGGAACCGCGTTTCGATGCTGACCGGTTGGGCGGCGTTTACCCCCAGCCGTTCGCGCGCCTGCTGCATCAGCCAGCCCTGATGCATGCCCAGCACATAGCCACGGATGGTTTCGGCACGCTGCGGCATGGCGCCGTCGATCCAGACGCCGATCTGCGCCTGCTTGCCGCGCGCCACATCGCGGGCGAAACCCTGCGGGATCTCGATCGCCAGCGACAGCTCGCCGCTGCGCATGCGCGCATCCATGTCCTGATAGTCCTGGATGGGGGGGTGTTCGATGAAGTATCGGGAGCCGGACAGGTTCAGGCTGTAGTTGTGGCTGAGCGTGGTCTGGTCGCGGTCCATGACGGCGTAGCGCAGGTCTTCCACATCCAGACTGATGCCATAGCCCATCACGAACATCAGCAGCAGCGATCCCGCGAGGGCCAGCGTGGCGCGCACCGGGTCGCGCCGCAGCTCCAGCGATTCGCGCCACATATAGCTCAGGGCGCGCTGGAAGCTGAAGCCGCGATGCGGCGCCGGGGCGGGCGCGTCGGCAGGCGCGGCATCGGCCGCTTCCGCACCGGCTTCGGGCTGCGTGCCGGCGCCGGCGTCGATCAGATAGGCGATGAACGCCTCTTCCAGCGTCTTTGCGCCGCGCAGCCGCGTGATCTCGGCGGGCGATGCGCTGACCAGCACCTTGCCGGCATGCATCAATGACATCCGGTCGCAGCGCTGCGCCTCGTTCATGAAGTGCGTCGAGATGAAGATAGTGACCTGGTCCTGCCTGGCCAAGGCAATCAGCAAGCGCCAGAAATTGTCGCGCGCAACCGGGTCCACGCCCGAGGTGGGTTCGTCCAGGATCAGCAGTTCGGGTTTATGGACCATGGCCACGGCCAGCGACAGCCGCTGGCGTACGCCCATCGGCAGGCCCTCGGGCAAGCTATCCAGCACGTCGCCCAGATCAAAGCGCGCCACCATCTCGTCCACGCGGGCCGGAATGTCGGCTTCGGTCACATGGAACAGGCGGGCGTGCAGCACCAGGTTCTGGCGCACGGTCAGTTCGCCATACAGCGAGAAGGCCTGCGACATGTAGCCCACGCGACGGCGCGTATCGATGTTCTTCGGATCGACTTCCTGGCCGAACAGCCACGCCTGGCCTTCGCTGGCGGGCAACAGGCCCGTCAGCATTTTCATCGTCGTGGATTTGCCGCAGCCGTTCGACCCCAGGAAACCGAAGATCTCGCCGCGACGGATGCGAAAGTTGACGTGGTCCACGGCCACGAAGTCGCCGAAGCGCATGGTCAAGTCGCGGGCTTCGATGGCGATTTCGGCCTGGTCGTCGATGGCCAGCGGCAAGATTTCCACCGGTTTGTGGCCACGGCGCTTGGCCTCGGGCAGCAGCGCGATGAAGGCGGCTTCCAGGCCATCAGCGCCGGTGCGCTGCGTCAGCTCGGCCGGCGTGCCGGTGGCCAGCACCCGGCCCTCGTCCATGGCGATCAGCCAGTCGAAGCGCTGCGCCTCGTCCATGTAGGCGGTAGCCACGATCACGCTCATGCCCGGGCGCTCGCCGCGTATCTCGTTGATCAGGTCCCAGAATTGCGCGCGCGCTAGCGGATCCACGCCGGTCGTCGGCTCGTCCAGGATCAGCAGGTCGGGGTCATGGATCAGCGCGCAGCACAGGCCCAGCTTCTGCTTCATGCCGCCCGACAGCTTGCCGGCCGGGCGTGACAGGAATGCGGCCATGCCGGTGCTGCGCGTCAGGCTGTCGATGCGGCGACGCCGCTCGGCGTCGTCGTGGCCGAAGAGGCGGCCGAAGAACTGCAGGTTCTCTTCCACCGAGAGGGTGGGGTACAAGTTCTTGCCCAGGCCTTGCGGCATATAGGCGATGCGCGGGCAGACCGCGTCCCGGTGGCGGCTGCTGGCCATGTCACCGCCCAGCACGCCGATGCGCCCTTCCTGCACGGCGCGTGCGCCCGCCACCAGGGCCAGCAGGCTGGACTTGCCCACGCCGTCGGGGCCGATCAGGCCCACCATGCGCCCAGCGGGAATGTCCAGCGTGATGCCGTCCAGGGCCACGGTCTTGCCGTAGCGCAGGCTGACGCCTGACAGCGTGACGACGGGAGGGGCGGACGCGTCCATCAGGGCACGCGGACGTCAAGATTGGCGGGCCATGCGGCGTCGGCATCCAGCTTCAGCCAGGCCACGCCCGGCAGGCCGGTCTTGACCTGCTTCAGATGCTGCGCAAGCAAGTCCGGGCTGATCTGCGCCTTGACGCGGAACATCAGCTTCTGGCGTTCGCTGGCGGTCTCCACCGTTTTGGGCGTGAACTGCGCGGTGCTGGCCACGAACGACACCTTGGCTGGAATGACGTACTGCGGCGCGGCATCAAGGATGATGCGCACGTCCTGGCCAAGCGCCACGCGTCCGGCCGCCTGCTCGGGCAGGAAGAAGGTCATGTAGACATCGGACAGGTCCACCATGTTCAGCACCTTTCCGCCGGCGCCCAGCACTTCGCCCGGTTGGGCCACGCGGTACTGCACGCGGCCGTCGCGCGGGGCGCGCAGCTCGCTGTCGGCGATATCGGCGTCGATGCGGGCGATGGTGGCCAGCGCGGCGGTGACGGCCGACTGGGCGCCCACTTGCGCGGCGCGGGCCGCGTCGATGGCGGCCGCGGCGGCCGTCACCTGCGCACGCGCGGCGTTGACGGCCGCCTGCGCGCTGCGCACGCGAGCGCGGTCGTCATCCAGTTCCTGGATCGACGACGCGCCTTCCTTTGAGAGCGTCTCGGAACGCGCCAGCCGGCGGCGCGCGGCATCCGCTTCGCTTTCGCGTTGCGCTACCACGGCCTCGGCGGCCAGCTTGTCGCTTTCGCGCTGTGCCACTTGCGCGGCGGCGCTGGCGGCGCTATTGATGGCCTGCTGATGTTGCGCGCGGGCCTCTTCCCGCTGTGCGTTCAGCGTGTCGATCTGCATGTGCGCCAACGGCTGGCCCGCGGCCACGAAATCGCCTTCAATGGCCAGCACGTCCTGCACGCGGCCAGCCAGCTTGGTAGCCACGTCGATCTCGGTGGCCTCGATGCGGCCGTTGCCGCTGATAAAACCGTCGCCCGGTCCGGTGTCGGCCAGCAGGCGCCAGCCGGCGTAACCCGCCGCGGCCACCGCCAGGGCGATCAGGACGGGAATCAGTTTTCGGGAGGGCAGGCGCATGGTGTCGATTCCTTCGGTTATTGGAGGGCGGCGTCGGCCGAGGCCGCCGTGGCCGCAGCGGGCGCTTGCGTGCCGCCGCCCAGTGCGGCGTACAGGCCGACCCGGCTGGACAGCAGGGCGCGGCGCGTCTGCACCAGCGTTTGTTGCGCCGCCAGCAGGTCGCGCTGGGCGTCCAGGACTTCCAGGTAGGGTGATGCGCCGTGGTCATAGCGCAGCTGCGCCAGGCGGGCGCGTTCGGTCTGAGCGGCGACCGTGGCGCGCAACACCTCCACTTGCTCGGCCAGCCAATGCCGCGCCGACAGCGCGTCGGACACGTCACGGAAGGCGGCCTGGATGGTCTTCTCGTAGCCGGCCACGGCCTGGTCGCGCCGCGCCTCCGCCAGATCCAGCGCCGACTGTCGGCGGCCGGCGTCGAAGATCGGCAGGCTGATGCTGGGTGCGAAATTCCAGGCGCGGCTGGCGCCCGAGAACAGGCCGTCAAGCTCGGCGCTGGCGGTGCCGAATGCGCCCGTCAACGTGATGCTGGGCAGGAAAGCCGCGCGGGCCGCGCCGATGTTCGCGTTGGCGCCTTGCAGCTGATGTTCCGCCGCCACGATGTCGGGGCGGTTCGCGAGCAGGTCCGACGGCAGCCCGGCCGGCAGCTCGCGCATGACGGCCGCATCATCCAGCGGTTGCTTCTGCACGGGCAAGGTCAGCGGAGCGCCCACCAGCAGCGCCAGCGCATGGGCCTGTTCGGCACGGATACGCTCCAGGTCCGCACCCAGTGCGCGCGCTTGCTGCCACAGCGTTTCCACCTGGGTCAGATCCAGTTTGGATATCGCGCCCACGTCGAACCGGCGGCGGAAGATGCGTAGCGATTCGGCACGCGACGCGATCGTCTCGCGGGTCAGTTCCAGCCGTTCGTCCAGTTCGCGCAGCGTCAGATAACTGTCGGCCACTTGCGTGATGAGGCTAAGCGTGGCGGCCTGCGCCGCCGCGTCAGTAGCCAGGTAGTTCTGCAGCGCGGCGTCCTTCAGGCTGCGCACGCGGCCCCAGAAGTCCAGCTCCCAGCTGGCCAGCCCCAGACCCACCTGATACTGGCTGCTGATCTGGGGTTGGCCGGTCAGGTTCAGGTCGCCCGGCACGCGCGCGCGGGTGCCGTCGGCCTGCACCCCCACCGTGGGGAACTGATCGGCACGCTGGATGCCGTACAGGGCGCGTGCTTCCTGCACGCGCGCCAACGCCGTGCGCAGATCGCGGTTGTTGGCCAGCGCGGTATCGATCAAGGCCTGCAGCGCGGGATCGGAGAAGTACGTCCGCCAACTGATGTGCGATGCGGCCAGTTCGGCGGGGCGCGGCGCCGGCGCGTCGTAGGCGGCGGGCACGGGCAGGGCGGGCCGGCTGTAGGGAGGCGCCATGGACACGCATCCGGCCGCCATCAGCAATGCCAGCATGGCGGGCGCGATGCGCAGGGCGGGTTTGACTGGAAGCGGACAACGGGTCATGCAGGGGTCTCCAGCGCAGGGTGGGCCGGGCGCGTCCGTGACGGACAGGCTTGTGGCCCGGCGCCTGGACGGACCCGCTACCCGGGTCATGCAACCATTGTGCCGAGGACGCGCCGCACATTCCTTGATGCGCATCAAGTTAGCGACTGACCAGTCGGTTTTTAATGGCGGAAATTGTTCGAGGGATCCGCCATGCGCGTGCAACGCCGCCGATTACCTCCTGCCGTGCGCGTCGGGCAGATTCTGGACGCGGCATTGCAGGCCTTCTCGCACGCCGGCTATGCCGGCACGAGGATGGACGACATCGCGCTGCAGGCCGGCTTGTCCAAAGGCGGCCTCTACGCCCATTTCTCCAGCAAGGAAGCGGTGTTCGAAGCCTTGCTGGCGCGCCATCTGGACCCAGCCCCGCTGGATGTGGATGCCGTGGTGGACGGCGCTTCGTCGCCGCGCCACCTGGCCGAACGCATCGTGAACCACCTGTATGCCAGCCTGGCCGACACGGCCACGGTCAGCACGATGCGTCTGCTGCTGGCCGAAAGCGGCCGCGTGCCGCATCTGGCCGCACGTTGGCGTCGAGAGACCGCCGGCGCGCGCCAGGCGGAAATCAGCCAGGTGCTGCAGCGGGCACGAGCGCGTGGGCTATGCGGCGATTGCCTGGCGCTGGAGCATCCTTGGCTGCTGTTGGCGCCCGTCATCCACACGATCGTGATGTCGGCGCTGATGGGGCCTCAAGAACGCGTGAACCTGGCAGCGCGGCGACGGGGGCACGTGGCGTTGATCCAGCGGCTGCTGGAGCCGGACGCCGCGGCCTGACGCAGGGCCAGACCTGAGGCAGAATTGCGCCCGGCGCGCCCCGTCCAAGTTTCTTGACGCTGAGTCCCGCTTGGTGTCCTATCCATCCACGGAGTCATTGCACATTGACGGAATATCCAGCGAGGCGCTTTTGTCGACATCAGGGATGACGGTTCGTGTGCCATCTTGGCGCTATCTGCCCGTGGCGTTCGCCTTGGTCATTCCCGTCCTGCTATGCGTGGGCTGGACCTGGCTGCATGCCAAGAACGAGCAACGCGGCGCGGCCGAAGCCGCGGCGAAGATCGTCCGCGTCCAGGTCGATAACATGCTCTCTCACGCCTGGACCCTGCTGGACCGGGTGGCGGAGCTGACGCCCAAGCCCTGCGCCGAAGTGCTGTCCGCCTTGCAGCGCTGGAGCGCGCTGAACCCGTATTTTCGGTCACTGGTCCTGGCCAACCACGAATATATCTACTGTTCGTCGGTGGTGGGAGAGGTGGACTTCGCCCTTGGCGATTTCCGCCATTGGCCCAACGATACGCCGCCCGAGCGCTGGCTGTTTTCGGTGGCGGGCACGCCGCTGGCGCCTGAACGCCCGGCGATCCTGCTGGGCAAACCGGGGGCGCCCGGGTACAGCGGCGCGGTGGCGGTGGACGGCCGATACGTGCTGGACCTGCTCAATGCCGTGGCGACGCTGGGCGATTACCGGCTTGAACTCACGGTGGGCAAAGGGGCGCCCATCCGCAGCGATTCCTGGAACGCGCGACAGGGCCCCGCTGAACTCGTGTACGAGGAAGTCACCCGCGACAACGGCCGCGTGGCGCTGTCCATCAGGGTCATGGCGCCGTCGGAAAGCGTGGTGAACGCCTGGCAGCAATTGATGCTGAGCTATTTGCCCGTGGCCATGCTGATTGGCGCGGGGCTGGCCCTTGCTGCCTACCGCCTGCAGGTGAACCGGCTGTCGTACAAAGAACAACTGCGCCGCGCCATGCGGGCTGACGAATTCGAGGTGTACTACCAGCCTGTGTATGGCCAGCTGACGGGGCAATGCGAAGGCGTCGAGGCGCTCATGCGCTGGAACCGGCCCGGGGTGGGCTTCGTGCGGCCGGACATCTTCATCGCCGCAGCCGAGGCCGAAGACATGATCATTCCGTTGACGCAACACCTGCTGCGGCTGATTGAGCGCGATCTGCAAACCTGGCAGACGCCGCCGGACTTCCACATCGGCGTGAACATCGCGCCCGAGCACCTGTCCAGCCCCGGCCTGGTGCCTGAAATCCAGGCTTTCCGGGCGAACGTCGCAGCGCGTCGTCCGTTGATCGTGTTGGAGATCACCGAACGCAGCCTGATCTCGGACAATGGGCAGGCGCGCCGCAATATCGATGCGCTGCGCGCGGAGGGCGTGCGGGTGGCCATCGACGATTTCGGCACGGGCCACTGCTCGCTGTCGTACCTGCAGAAGTTTCCCGTGGATTACCTGAAGATCGACAAGGGCTTCGTGCACGCCATCCAGCCCACGGGCGAAGAGGCCCCGGTGCTGGACGTGATCATCACGCTGTCGCACCGGTTGAATCTGGCGGTCGTGGCCGAGGGCGTGGAAACGCAGGAGCAGTTCGACTACCTGATCTCGCGCGGGGTGGCGTTCATCCAGGGATACCTGTTCGCCCGCCCCATGCCCTCAGCGGAATTCGTGCCTTGGTATGCGGGGCACTCGCCGCCCGGTTCTCCGCCCGCCTGAATCGCTCAGGCAGGCTTGGACGGGGTCGCGGTCTTGGCGAAGAACAGGTCGGTGATGGCCTGGCTGTCCATGGGCTCGCCATTGATGGCGCGCGTCAGCAGTTCGGCGCCCAGCAGTTGCACCGAGAACACCATGTCGGGCTGCACGCGGCGGATTTTCTCCAGATGCTTGCTGGTGTTGACCAGCGCCACCGTCTTGGCGCCGCTGTCGCCGGTGGCTTCTTTGGCCGCCAGCACGATGAACGCGTTCTCGGCGTCGTCGGCGCGCAGCGCCAGCACATAGCGCGCGCGGGTCACGCCCGCCGTGTGCAAGACGTCGACGCTTGAAGGGTCGCCTTCGATCAGGTCTGCGGCCGCGGGATATTCCTGCGCGGAACCCGCGGGCACGATGACCGTGACTTCTTCGCCGCGACGCCGCAGGCCGTCGTAGACGCTTAGCGCCAGCGGGGTCGCGCCTGCAATGATGATGTGGTTTTTACGCATGGCGGTGGAGAACCTGCCTTTGACCAGCCGCTTCAGATTTCCGCCGATCACCGGGCCGGCGATCGCGCTGATGGAAGTGGCGAATACGGTGATGCCAAGAATGATAATCGACGCGGTGAACAGCCTGGCGGTGAGGGTGTGCGGCGTGATGTCGCCATAGCCCACCGTGGACATGGACACGATCGAGAAATAGAACGCGGTGCCCGCGTCGGTGACGGGCGGATTGAATTCGTTGCCCAGGTACAGCGTGCCGAATACGGCGTAGATCAGCAGTGACAGGACGCTGACCAGCGCGAACAGCGAACCGGCGGTGACGCTGGCCCGGTCAAAGCGTCGCCAATAGGCGATCAGCGCGAACACCAGCACCAGCGTGTAGATGCCCAGCCCCGCGCGCCCGCCGTCACCCAGGATGGCGAAGGTGCCGATGCCGATCAGCAGCACCAGCGAAAACGCCCACGCGATGCGCGCCTTCAGGATCAGGCCCAGCGCAATCACCTGCAGGCCCACGCCAAGCACAAGGCGCGGAATTTCCAGCAGGCCCACCACGCGCATCACTTCATGCCAGTTGTCCAGCGCCAGCCAGAAGGAATATTCGCGGGCGCGCACCTCGCGCAGCACCGGGTGCATGAAGGCGTATCCGTCCAGCGCGACCAGGATGGCCAGGCACCAGTTGGGCGGAAAGAACGCCAGCACTTTTCTGAAACGTTGCCGCAGGGATTGAGGGGTGATGGGCATGGGGAGGCGTGTCCTTTTCCGCCATTTTAGGATGGCGGCCACAACGCTTTGCTATATCTAATAGGTATAGAAGGCTATCAACAAAGAATTACTGGATTCACGCCCGAAGTCCTAAACTTCCTCCATCACGCGGCTATCCAAGAGGAAAACCGCTGATACGGGCGATAAGCCCGCCAGCAGTCAGGGCGGGCCCAGACCCCGGGCGTTGATCACGTTGCAGCTTGCGCGGGGACTAGAGACCCCGCTCAAGTTCACGGTCGGACCGTGCGTGAGTAGTATGAGGCACGAATGTTGGAATCGCGTGATCCAGGTAGAAGGCATCAGTGCCGGCTGATGACTCCGGGTTCACGTGTTGTTTTAGCGCGGCGTCTTACCTCTCGGGGGCAGCGCCGCGTTTTTTTCGCCTGTCGCATTGCGCGACCGGCAGGGCCGCCCGGCCTTGCTGCCAGGCTCGCCTCACGTTGACGCGCTTGCGTCCGCCGTTTCCCGGCGCCAGTCTTCCAGCCCGTCCACACGGCTGTCATCCCCGGCATCCCGATAGTCCAGATCCAGCGTGATGTCCGCGGCGAACATATAGCCCCAGCCATGCACCGCGCGGATCGGCAGCGTCATCTGATTGGCGGCCGCCTTGCGCCGCAGGCGGCTGATCATCACGTCCACGAAACGGCGGCGCGTGATGCCGCTGTCGGCATCGTCCGCGCCGTCGGCGTAGAAGGCGTCGCGGCTGACTTTGCGGTCGGGCGCCGTCACCAGGCGCGACAGGAAGTCGCGTTCCCCCGTCGTCAGGCCCAGGATGCGGCCTGCCGGGTTGATCAGGGTCCAGCCTTTGTTCGCCAGCCGCCAGGTTTCCTGCACGGGTTCCTCGGCGTGCGTGTCGGGCGTGGCGTCCATGCCGTCCAGCCCCACCGCGCGCCGCACCAGCGCCTGAAGTACCGCGGCAAGCTCCAGTCCGCTGACTTCAGGCGGCAAGCAGGCATCCGCGCCGCAGAGCAGGGTGCGGATACGGCTTTCGGTGTCCGCGAAGGTGGCGATCGCCACGATGCCCAGGCCCCGGTCCACCGCGCGCAGGCGGACGGCGGCATTGTGGATATCGGGTAGCGGCGCTTCCAGCACGATCAGCGGGCTGGGCCGGCGGGAATAGCGGTCATAGACGTCAACGAGGTCGTAGCAGCGGCGGATGCTGAAGCCCAGATGGGACAGGGCGTCCACTAGCCTGGCGTGCCTGGCATCGTCCTGCCCGAGGAAAATGACATCCAGCGTGTTGTTCATTGATGCTTCCAATGAGGTGGCGCGGCATGGAGGCGGCGCTTGGAGAGGAGGCGCGTTGGCGTCGGCAGTCCTGGCATACCCCCCTCTCCCTAAGCTGCGCGCCATGACGGGACCGTCTGGCGGTGTTGTTTGAATGTGGGCGAGAGGTCTGGACAAGGGTCCAGGTTCTATGTGCTTGCGGCCAGCCTTGGCCGGGTCCGGGATCCCGTCCGGCGCGTGGCCGACGCGCTGTCGCCGCTGGCCGCCGGTGACCCGATCCTGCATGGAAGTCACGCCCGTGTTTCATTTAAACACGGGCGTGTTTTTTTGTGAAGATACGTTTCTGTAGTTTCTGTTGGTAACTATGTGCCGGGGCGAAACCCCCAGGAAGCGGTTGAAACACTGTTTGTTTTCGCGTTTGCGACAATGGATCATTAAGTATTACCGATACATTATTTTCTATTTTCGACGCAAAAATACCCATAAACTTATGCGGGTTTTTGGCGCGCGCATCGCCCCTGGCGCGCGCAGCAATGTCCTGGACATTCTGCGGCTTGATCGCCGTAAGTCAAAGTCAGGTATGGAGTTTTTTATTTCCCGCCGGTAGTGGCCGGAGGGCGGCGGGCCGCGGGAAGCGGCAGGCAAGCAGGCAATTGTTGCGATTTACGGATTAACCCTGAAATTGGGGTGCAATCCGTTTATTTGGCACCAGTATTGAGATGTTTTAATCAAATAAATAAATTCATATTAATGTCTCAGGTTGATCGATTGGACACGTTTAGCCATCGTCTGCGCAACGCAAGAATGCTTCAGGGATGGACTCAAAAGGACTTGGCAGTCGCAAGCAACCTGTCGCAAAGCGCCATCGGCAACTACGAAAGCGGGCAACGCCTGCAACCCTCCAGCGATGCCCTCATCAAGTTGACCCGCGCCTTGCGGGTCAGTCCGATGTGGCTTAGCACCGGAGAGGGGCCGATGCTGAATTCCGGTTATGCCGACCCGCCCGTCAACGTGGGCGAGATCCCCCAACCGCCTGCCTGGCCGTTCGAGTCGGTCTCGTACGCGACCTACTCGCGGCTTAGCTCCCAGGAAAAGCGGCAGATCGAGCTTGTGCTGGCCGCCTACATCAAGGCGCGCGGCGAATAGACCCCAACGCCTGGCCGGGTTGCGCGGGCCGGCGCACACCCGCCGCCTGCGTTTGCCCGCGGTCCGGCGGTTCGCTGCGCAACCGGCTGCGCAGGCGTTCCACGGGATCGGCGATCAAGCCGTTCAGCAGTGCGGAGAACCCGATACAGCCCGTGACCACCAGCGCCGCAAAGAGCATGGGTTGATGCACTTCGACCTCGTTCAACAGCCAGCTGAAGAACATGATCACCAGCGAATGGCAGATATAGATGGGATAGCTCAACTCCCCGATCGCCTTGTCCAGCCGGTGCCGCGACTGGAACAGGAACGCCAGGGGCAGCAGGGCCGCGAACAGCAGCACAGCCAGCGCGTCGCGCACGTTGTGGTTCAGGCCGATCGAAAAATGAAGCAGGCAATAGACGCACAGCACCGCGGTGCCCAGCTCAGGCAGCCGGTGGATGCGACGTGTCCAGGCCTTGTAGCGCGGCAGCAGTACCTGGTGCGACAACGACCCCGCCAGGAACAGCGCCAGCTCCGTGGGGAAGAAGCGGTAGGTCCACGGGTCGGTCATGCCGATGCCGGTCGCGACAAGCACCGCGCGCAACGCCAGCGAGGCCGCCAGCAGGGCGATCAGCCGTCGCGGCGAGTGCAGCACGAAGGGCGCCACCAGATAAAAGCTCATCTCCACGCCCAGCGTCCACGCCTGCGGCACCAGCAGTCCCTGATACAAGGGCACCTCGCTATGCGCGAAGTTGCCCGTGAACACCAGGGCGGAGTGTTCGATGCCGAAGAACATCAGCCAGTCCTGACCCAGGATGAGCAGGTTGGCCAGCACCAGGAACAGTTCCGCGGAAAAGGGCAGGGCGTCGTAGATGCGGAAGAACGCGCCGCCGCTCATCACGTGCGCCATCAACGTCAGCGCGGCCACCGCCAGATAGATGGGGAACAGCCGCAGGAAGCGGTTGGCGTAGAACTTGCCGGTTGCGCCCTGGTAGTTGTCCGTCGCCGTCAGCACATAGGAAATCAGGAAGCCGGAAATCACATAAAACAGCTGCACGGCCAGCCGGCCGCCAACCAGGTGGTCGGCGTAGCCGCCGCCCAGATGGTCCAGCACCACTGACAGCGCCAGCAAGGTTCGTAGAAAGCCCATCGCCGTGTCTCCCGGTCGTCTTATTGTTTGGCCCCTCGGGCCGGACACCTGCGTCTGCGGTACCGCTATGACCGGTGGCGTCTGCCCGTGCTGCACGGGTGGGCCGGCAAGATGGTCTGCAATGATTCTGCGCGCCACCCGGGGGCGCCGCCATGCGGCATTCGATGCAGCCCTCTGCGTCATCGGCGTGAGTGCGGGGGCGGGTCTTGCTGCTTTTGGATACGGCTGTAGGGGGGAGAGAAAGGGCGTTGCGCCCCGCTGCCGGTTACAGTCGAGGGTGTGAATTTCTTAGGAGTCCCATCCATGCTTACTCATCTGTCTTCGCGTTGCCGGTTGCTTTGCCTGAGCCTTCTGACCGTGGCATTGGCGGGTTGCGCGGGGTCCACGGGGGGCGCGCGCGCCGAGGGCGCCGCGGCGGCCAACGCCGCCAGCAGCGCGGATTCGCTGGCGCAGACCAGTTGGGAGCTGGTGCGATGGACGCAAGCCGGCGGCGCGCTGCGCGACATCCCGCACGGCGACAACGGCGAACCCGTGCGGCTGACGTTCCTGGCGCAAGGCAAGCAGTACCAAGTGAACGGTTTTTCGGGCTGCAACCGCTACATGGGCTCCTACAAGCTGGAAAGCGGCAAGCTCTTCATCAACGCGCCCGCCTCGACCCGCATGGCCTGCGCGGCGCCTGAGCGCGCCAAGCTGGAAGCCGATTACCTGCGTGGCCTGACCATCATCGACACGTTCACGCTGGATAGCGGCGGCGCGCCGCGGCATCTGACGTTCAACCTGCGCGGCGGCGACGTCCTGGAGTTCGAGCGCCGGCAGGATCCCCCCACGCCGTAACGTGTGGCGCAGCGGATATCCGTTTCAGGATGTTTTCCCGCTGAAAAACAGGGCCGGGGCACGCCTACAATGGCGCTGCCCGGCCCTGGCGCGTCGCCCGGGGCCTGGAATTCCTTGCATTCCGGGAGACCCCCATGTCCTTTACCGCTACCCTGCGCTGGCTTGCCCCGTGCGTCCTGTCCGTTGGCCTGGCCGCCTGCGCGTCGCCTCCCCAGCGGGCCGCAGACGGGCAGGATCCTCGTTACCAGCCGGCCTCGGCGTCGGACATTCTGGCGCAGACCAGTTGGGACCTCGCGCGCTGGACACAGCCGGGCGGGGGTTTGCGCACCATTCCGCATCCGTCCACGAATTCCCGCCCGCTGACGGTCACCTTCATCCATGACCGGGGTGCGCCGCGCCTGTCCGGCTTCTCGGGCTGCAACCAGTACAACGCGCCCTATACCGTCGCCAACGGCCAGTTGATCGTGCAGGCAAACCCCGTGGCGACGATGATGGCCTGCGCTGCGCAGAACATGGCGCTGGAGCAGGACTTCCTGGCTGGCCTGACCCGCATCACCGCCACGTCGCTGGACAACACCAACAACCCGCAGCGCATGACGTGGGTGCTCAGCACCGGCGATACGCTGGACTTCGGCCGCCGCGTCGATCCGGTGGCGGGCGGGCAGGCGGGGCCGACCAAGCTGGTCTACGTGAACTCTGAACGCGTGCCGTGCAACGCCGGCGCGGGCCGCACCCAGTGCTACCAGGTGCGCGACAGCGCTTCCCAACCTTGGCAGTTCTGGTATGGCGACATTACGGGCTTCAACTTCCAGCCGGGCATCCGTTATCGCCTGCGCGTGGTCGAAGTCCCCGACCCGAATCCGCCGGCGGGCGGCTCGTCCATGCGCTGGGTGCTGGACGCCGTGATCGAGCAGGAAATCGTCAATCGTTGAGCCGGATCAAGGCGGGCGGGCGGCGGGGCAACCCGCCCAGCGATTACTATTACGGGCTTCGCCGTCCGTTTTCCATCGCTTTGCCATGACTTCCGTCGTCAATATCGCCGCCTACAAATTCGTTTCGCTGGATGCCCTGCCCGACCTGCGCGCCCATCTGCTGGCCCAGGCCGGCAACGCGTCGCTCAAGGGCACCATCCTGCTGGCCGAAGAGGGCATCAACCTGTTCCTGGCCGGCTCGGCCGAGGGCATCGACGCCTTCCTGCAGGCGCTGCGCGGGGACGCCCGCTTTGCCGACCTGGAAGTCAAGTTCAGCCATAGCGGAGGCGTGCCGTTTCGCAAGCTGCTGGTGAAGATCAAGCGCGAGATCATCCGCATGGATCACCCCACCATCCGCCCCGAAGCCGGACGCGCTCCTGGCGTGGACGCCCAGACGCTGGCTCGCTGGCTGGCCCAGGGCAAGGACGACGCCGGACGGCCCGTCGTGATGCTCGACACCCGCAACGCGTTCGAGGTGGACGAAGGCACGTTCCAGAACGCCATCGACTGGCGCATCGACCGCTTCACGCAGTTCCCCGCCGCCGTGCAGGCGCACCGCGCCGAACTCGAAGGCAAGACCGTCGTCAGTTTCTGCACGGGCGGTATCCGCTGCGAGAAAGCCGCCATCTACATGAACGAGGCCGGCATCCAGAACGTGTATCAACTGGATGGCGGCATCTTGAAGTACTTCGAGGAAACCGGCGGCCCGGGCTACGAAGGCAAATGCTTCGTGTTCGACGAACGGCATTCGCTGGATCCGGGGTTGGCGCCTAGCAAGGCCTGATTCCGGTCATGCAAAAAAAAGCCCGCCAGTTTTGGCGGGCTTTTTACATGTTGCGCGATCAGCGCACGCGCATGCCGGGCTTGGCGCCGGGGAACGGTTCCAGCACGTAGATGCCGGCGTCCACGGCTTCGTCCGCGTGGCTGGCGGCCAGCACCATGCCTTCGGATACGCCGAATTTCATCTTGCGCGGCGCCAGGTTGGCCACCATGACGGTCAGCTTGCCGATCAGGTCTTCCGGCTGGTAGGCCGATTTGATGCCCGAGAACACGTTGCGGTGGCGGCCTTCACCCACGTCAAGCGTCAGGCGCAGCAGTTTGGTCGAGCCTTCGACGTGTTCGCAATTGACGATCTGCGCGATGCGCAGGTCGACGCGGGCGAAGTCGTCGATCGAGATGGTTTCGGCCAGCGGCTCGCCGCCAGGCACCACCACCGGCGCGGCGGGCGGTTCGAACAGGTCTTCGAGCATTTGCGGTTCGACGCGCTGCATCAGGTGCTTGAACGGCGCCACACGCTGCGGCAGGACGGCGGCGTCGGCCCACGTGAACGGCGCCTGGGCGCCGAACAGTTCCAGCGCAACGCGTTCGGCCAGCGACGGCAGCACGGGGGCCAGCATCACGGACAGGGCCTTGAAGCCTGCCAGCGAACGCGAGCAGATGTCCTGCAGCGCGGCCTTTTGCGCGTCGTCCGCGGTGGCGATGCCCTTGGCCAGCACCCACGGCTGGGCCGTGTCGAACGCCTGGTTGATGCCGTCGGCGTAAGCCATGATCTCGCGGATGGCGCGGTTGTATTCGCGGGCTTCGAACGCGGCGCGGATGGATTCGGCCTGTTGGGCGTATTCCGCCGACAGGGCGGCGGTGTCGCCGGAATAGCCCAGGGCCCCGTCGAAGTGCTTCGTGATGAAGCTGGCGGCGCGGCTGGCGATGTTGACGTACTTGCCGACCAGGTCGCTGTTCACGCGGGCGATGAAGTCTTCGGGGTTGAAGTCCATGTCTTCGACCCGGGCGTTCAGCTTGGCGGCGATGTAGTAGCGCATCCACTCGGCGTTCATGCCGATTTCCAGGTAGCGCAGCGGCGAGATGCCGGTGCCGCGGCTCTTGGACATCTTTTCACCGCTGACGGTGATGAAGCCGTGCACATTCACCGCGTCCGGCGTCTTGCGGCCGGCGAACTTCAGCATGGCCGGCCAGAACAGCGCGTGGAAATACACGATGTCCTTGCCGATGAAGTGGACTTGTTCGGTCGTGCCGTTGGGATCGAGCAGGGCGTCGAAATCCAGGCCCTTGACTTCGCAATACGACTTCAAGGACGCCAGATAGCCGACCGGCGCGTCCAGCCACACGTAGAAGTACTTGCCCGGCGCATCGGGGATCTCGATGCCGAAGTAGGGCGCATCGCGCGAAATGTCCCAGTCGCCCAGCTTGGCTTCGCCGTCTTCGGCGCCCAGCCATTCGCGGGTCTTGGCCAGCATTTCCGGTTGCAGGTGCTTGCCGCCATTGGCGTTCGAGCCCGTGGTCCATTGCTGCAGGAATTCCACGCAGCGCGGGTCGGACAGCTTGAAGAAGAAGTGGTCCGACGACTTCAGCACAGGCGTGGCGCCGGTCAGCGCCGAGTACGGGTTGATCAGCTCGGTGGGCGCATAGACCGCGCCACAGACCTCGCAGGAATCGCCGTACTGGTCCTTGGCGTGGCACTTGGGGCATTCGCCCTTGATGTAGCGGTCGGCCAGGAACATGCCCTTGACCGGATCGTAGAACTGCTCGATCGAGCGCGTTTCGATCAGGTCCTGGGCCTTCAGCGCGCGATAGATGTCATGCGACAGCGCGACGTTTTCGGCGGAGTCCGTGGAATGCCAGTGGTCGAAACGGATGTGGAAGCCGTTCAGGTATTGCGGGCGCTCAGCAGCGTAGCGGGCGACCAGCGCCTGCGGCGTGATGCCTTCCTTTTCAGCCTTCAACATGATGGGCGCGCCGTGCGCGTCATCCGCCCCTACGAAGTGCACCGTGTGGCCCGCCATTCGCATCGAACGAACCCAGATATCGGCCTGGATGTACTCCATGATGTGGCCGATGTGGAAAGATCCGTTGGCGTAGGGCAGCGCAGTGGTGACAAATAGGGTGCGAGACATGGTTGTCAGTAGAGGTTGAGGGGAAAAAGGGGATTGGCCGGCCATTTTAGGGCAACGGCGCAGACTTGGCCGCCGCAGGGCGCCCGTGTCCGAAAATGACGCAACCCGCCTATCGCAATGCAGCGAAGGAGGCGGGTTGAAGGAATGCGGCCATACGCCGGGTGTGGCCATCGGGGCGAAGGCGCCCGGATGGCGTGCCCAGGCATCGGCCGGCTTGCGCCGCAGGGCGGCGCAAGCGCTTGCGGGAAAGCCGCCGTCAGCGGATTTCGCGGGCTTCGACGTCGATCACATCGCCGCGCGGCTGCGTGGCGAAGGGGGCGGTGGCGGACTGGAACGGACCCGGGCGGGCGCCTTGGCGCTGGCTCCAATAGGCGCGAACGCCGAAAGGTTTGCCGCGCACCTTGGCGACCACGTACAGGATCGCCACGGCGATCGCCGTGGACAGCATGAAGACCAGCGCCATCGCCATGCCGATCAAGGCCAGGGCGGCGAATAGGACGGCACGGAAGAAGCGGAGAAGTGTGTTGGTCATGAAGGTCGGATGCAAAACGCAGCGAAAGGTTCCCGTGTATCCGCTATCCTTTAGGGGATGGCGGCCCGCAGAAGCCGCGCTGCCTACGGAACCATAGTGACATGAGTATAACGATAGAACACATTCGCGCCGCTTTGCGCGCCGCGCACGACCCGAACACCGGATTGGACCTAGGCGTTTCTGTAAAAGATCGTGACATTCAATTAACGGGGCCGCGTGCCGCCCTGACGCTGGAACTCGGCTATCCCGCCGACGGCGTCCGCGACCAGATCCGCGATATTGCCGTGGCGGCCCTGGCGGCAGCCGGCGCGCCGGACGCGCAAGTCACCGTGACCTGGAAAGTCGCCGCCCACGCCGTGCAGAAGGGTCTGAAGCCCCTGCCGAACGTGCGCAACATTATTGCAGTGGCCTCGGGCAAGGGCGGCGTGGGTAAAAGCACCACCGCCGTGAACCTGGCACTAGCCCTGTCCGCCGAAGGCGCCAAGGTCGGCCTGCTGGACGCCGATATCTACGGCCCCAGCGTGCCGACGATGCTGGGCATTTCCGGCCGTCCCGAGAGCCTGGACAATAAAAGCATGGAACCGCTGACGGGCCACGGCCTGCAAGCCAATTCCATCGGATTCCTGATCGACGCCGATTCGCCCGCCATCTGGCGCGGCCCCATGGTCACGCAGGCGCTGGAGCAACTGCTGCGCCAGACCAATTGGCGCGACCTGGACTACCTGATCGTCGACATGCCCCCGGGTACGGGCGACGTGGCCCTGACCCTGGCGCAGAAAGTGCCGGTGGTGGGCGCCGTCATCGTCACCACGCCGCAGGACGTGGCGCTGCTGGACGCCCGCAAGGGCTTGCGCATGTTCCAGAAGGTGGAAGTGCCGATCCTGGGCGTGGTCGAGAACATGGCCATCCATATCTGCTCGCAATGCGGGCACGCCGAACACATCTTCGGCGAAGGCGGCGG
Source organism: Achromobacter sp. (assembly GCF_057314935.1). NCBI lineage: Bacteria > Pseudomonadati > Pseudomonadota > Betaproteobacteria > Burkholderiales > Alcaligenaceae > Achromobacter > Achromobacter sp. Next base: position 2,893 of record NZ_DBHKZA010000010.1, on the reverse strand, counting down.
CCAGCGCATGGCCGAGCAATACCAGACGCCCTGGCTGGGCAGCCTGCCATTGACGCTGGCGATCCGGGAACAGACGGACGCCGGTACGCCGACCGTGGTGTCGGACGCCGGCAGCGAAGCCGCTTCGCTTTATCGGGGCATCGCCCGGAAGCTGGCAGCGGGCGTCGCGGCGCTACCGCGCGACATGGCCGGAAAATTCCCGTCCATCGTCGTGCAGCAGCCGACCTGACGCATGCGGTGGGCAGCCCGAGCCTTCTTGGCTGGACTTTGCGTGGTATCGGGCGAGGCGCTGGCCAAACGCCCGGAGATCATCGTGGACCCCGGCGGCGTGCCGCCGGCCGCGCTGCAGGCGATCACCGAGGCGGTGGACGCGATTGCGCGGCTGGCCGAGGACCAGGACGGCGGTGAAATCAATCGGTTGCGCCGGCGCGCGCGCGACGCGACGCTGGCCGCCCTGGCCACCCAGGGCTATTTCTCGCCCACGGTGACGCTCGAGGCGGGCACCGACATCGGCGGAGAAACCTGGGATATCGGCATCGTGTCCGGCAAGCGCACCACCGTGTCGGAAGTGGATCTGAAATTCACGGGCCGCATCACGCGTCCGGAATATGCGCAACGCGTGCAGAAGCTGCGCGACGACTGGCAATTGAAGGCGGGGCAGCCGTTCATCAACAGCGATTGGAACAAGGCCAAATCGAGCTTGCTGGACCAGGTCTCCACGCGCGATTTCATGTTGGCGCGCATGACGGCTTCGCAGGCCGATATCCAGGCGGACACGGCGTCTGCCGTGCTGCGCGTCACCATCGACAGCGGGCCTCAGGTCCGGATGGGTGAACTGAATACCGAAGGCCTGAAGCGGGTGCCGGACAAGCTGGTGCAGCGCTATGTGCGCTATTCCGTGGGCTCGGCCTATGACCAGAACCGGCTGGACACCTGGCAACAGGACCTGCAATCCACCGCGTTCTTCCGGGGCGCCTTCGTCTCGCTGGAGCAGCCGGGCGCCACGCAGCAGCAGCAACAGGCCCAGGAGGCGAAATCGGACCGCGCCCGCGCGCCCGGCTCGACCGACCTGGCCGCGGCCACGCCGGCGGGCGACCCGTCCGTCTCTGGCGCGGTGCCGCCGCCGCCGGCCGCCTATGACTCGGATGGCGAAGTGACGCTGCCCGTGCAGGTGCGGGTGGTCGAAGCGCCGCCCAAGCGTTTCACGGCCTCGCTGGGCGTGGACGACGAAGCCGGCCTGCGGGTGGAGTCGCTGTACCGGCAGAACGTGGTGTTCGGCCAGCCGCTCACCATGGAGACGGGCTTCAGCGTCGACCGGCTGCGCCAACGCGCCTATGCGGACTTCCTGCTGCCGCCGACCGAACGCGGCTACAAGGATTCCTTCGGCGTCCTGGCGGACCATTCCGATATCCAGGGCCTGGACGTCACCCGCTACGCCTTGGGCGCGACGCGCCTGCAGGAACGCAAAGGCGCGGGCGACAGCCGCGTGGAATACGAAACCCGCTGGGGCCTGTTGCTGGCCCAGGATCACGTGAAGATCGATGGCGGCGACGAATACACCTTGCCGACGCTGACCGCGACGGCCGAGTGGCTGCGCCGCGATGTGGACAACAAGTACGACCCGCGCGAAGGCAACCTGATCGCCGTGGGCGGCGGCGTCGGCGTCACGCTGGATACGGGCGAGCCCTATACGCGCGCCCGGCTGCGCGCCCAGAAATGGTGGCCGATCGGCAAGCTGGACGTGCTGACGGTGCGCGGCGAAGTCGGCCGCGTATGGTCCAGCAGCAAGGTGCAGGTGCCGGACGATTTCGGTTTCCGCACGGGCGGCGCGCGGTCGATCCGCGGCTACAAGTACCAGAGCATCGGTTTGCAGCGCGACAACGCCGTCGTGGGCGCGCCCACCCTGGTGGTCGGCAGCATCGAATACGACCACTATTTCAATGAGCGTTGGGGCATGGGCGTGTTCGTGGACGCGGGCGACGCGGCCGAATCGTTCGGCGACATGTCGATGGCGGTGGGCTATGGCGTGGGCGCCCGGGTGCGCACGCCGGCGGGCCCGCTGTTCCTGGACCTGGCCTACGGTCAGCGTGAACGCGACTTGCGCCTGCACTTTTCGTTGGGGATCGCGTTTTGAAGGTGTTGCGCAAAATCCTGCGCCAGATCGTGGTTTGGTGGTTGCCGGGCCTGGCGATGCTGGCCTTGCTGGCCAGCGGATTCCTGTTTTGGCTGGTGGGCTCGCAGAACGGCACGCGGCTGCTGTTGACCACGGCCGCCCAGCAATTGAACGGGCAGGCGCTGGAGGTGAACGGTTCGCTCTTGCGCGGCGTGTCGGTGGGCAAGCTGGACCTGGACGTGGGCGGCGCCCGGATCGACATCAGCGACCTGCACCTGGACGTGCATTGGCGCGCCCTGGGCGACCGCCTGCTGCATGTGCGCGACGTGTCGGCGGGATCGGTGCGCGTGGACTTGACCTCGTCGCCCGAGGCGGCGCCCGAGGAAGACGACGGCGCCCCGTTCACGCTGCCGTCGCTGCCGGTGGACATCGCGGTGGACCGCGTGGCGCTGGGCGATTTCCAGCTGGATCAGGATGGCCAGCCGCTGCCCGTGACGCTGGGCGATCTGAACGCCACCTTCGCGGCGGGCAAGCAGGGCGCGCAGTTGCGCATCGCCAGCCTGCGCGTGGGCCATGCGGTGGGGCAAGCGGACGTGTCGGGCCAGGCCGAACTGCAGGGCATGGCCGACCCCTGGCCATTCGCGGCGCGGCTGGACGTGACCGCGCGCGGCTCAGGTCCGGATTCCCCGCTGTGCCAGGCGGACAAGCTGAGCGGCGTGTTCGATACGCGTCCGGCCAAGGCCGATGCCGAAGCCAAGTCCGATCCCAAGGCCAAGGCCG
>NZ_DBHKZA010000009.1:23012-104125 GCF_057314935.1 Achromobacter sp. | reverse complement strand
CCTCCCCACCCCGTGGAGAAGGACCCTAAGCACACCGCCCTCCCCAGCGACCGAGAAATTGCTCTCAATGCAGCCCGTCGCGTTGGCGGCCTGGGGTGCGCGGGGCGTCGATAAGCCCGAGGGAATCCGTAGGGAGCCGAAGGCGGACGAGGATGACGACGGGGACGTCCGGAGCGAAGGCTCCGGACCGCAATCGTTGCCCCGCGCGCCCCAGGCCGCCAACGTGACGGGCGTCACAAGAACCACCCGCCACAACAACAACAACAACACCAGATCCATCAAGCCGCCCGCACCCCAATAGCCACCACCCGCGCACTAAATTCCCGCAGCAACTCCTCCCGCTTCCCCGCCACCTTCTCCATCGCCGCTTCTTTGATATGTCCGTAGCCTCTGATCTCTTCCGGCAGGCTCGCTAACATCACCGCTTTCTCCAGGTTCCCGCGATTCAATTTCGACAGAACCGCGGTCAACGTCTCCCGGTACTCCCGGATCAGTTCGCGTTCCGCGCGCCGTTCCGCCGTGTAGCCGAACACGTCCAGCCGCGTCCCGCGGAACCGCCGCAGTTTCGCCAGCACGCCGAACACCTTCAGCATGCCCGGCCCGTAGCTGCGCTTGATCAGATGGCCCTGCTTGTCGCGGCGTGCGAACAACGGCGGGGCCAGGTGAAAGCGCAGTTTCCAATCGCCTTCGAACTGTTCGCCGACCTTCTTCACGAACTCGCCGTCCGAATACAGGCGCGCCACTTCGTACTCGTCCTTGTAGGCCATCAGCTTGAAATAGTTGCGCGCCACGGCCATCGCCAGGCGGTTCGTGCCGGTGGCCTCCTGTTCCGCGCGGGCCACCTTGTCCACCAGGTCCGTGTACTGCTTGGCGTAGGCCTCGTCCTGGTACTGCGTCAGGAACGCCTTGCGCACCGCCACCCGCTGTGCCAACTCACCGTTGGGCTTCTTCAGTTCGGTCACGGGCGCGGCGCGCGGGCGCTTGATTTCGATGATGTCTTCGGGCGGGGCGATCGGCATGCCGCCATTGGCCAGGATCCGCATCACGTCGGCCATGTCGTGCGCGGCGCGGCGGCCCCAGGCGAAGGCAGCCTGGTTGTTCGCGACTTGCTGGCCGTTGAGCTCGATCGCGCGCAGCAGCGCCTCTTGCGACAGCGGGATCCAGCCCTTCTGGTAGGCGTAGCCCATCATCAGGGGGTTGGCGTAGATGGCGTCGCCCAGCAACACCACCGCCATCGCGGCCGCGTCCACCGTGTGCAGGTTCTCCTTGCCGCAGGCCGCCTGCAGGTCGGCGGTCAGGTTGGCGCCGGGCAGCGTCCAATCAGGGTTGGAGACGAAGGCGGCGGTCGGCGCGTTGTCGCGGTTCAGCAGCGCACGCGTGCGGCCCGGGCGCAGGCGCGCCATGCTGTCCGCGCTGGTGGCGACCACGAGGTCGCCCGCCAGCAGCAGGTCGGCCTCGCCCATGGCGACCCGCGTATTCATCAGGTGGTCGGGCGATTGCGCCAGCACCACGTGCGAATACACGGCGCCGCCCTTTTGCGCCAGGCCGGCCATGTCCAGCACCGAACAGCCCTTGCCTTCCAGGTGCGCCGCCATGCCCAGCAATTGGCCGATGGTGACCACGCCCGTACCGCCGACGCCGGCGATGAAGACACCATAGGGCTGATCCAGCGCGGGCGGGCGCGGGGCCGGCACCGCTTCGTCGATGAAGCCTTCCTGCGACAAGGCCTGGGGCTTTCTCAGCTTGCCGCCTTCCACCGTCACGAAGCTGGGGCAGAAGCCCTTCAGACAGGAGAAGTCCTTGTTGCAGCTGGATTGGTTGATGGCGCGCTTGCGGCCGAACTCGGTTTCCAGCGGCTCCACCGACAGGCAATGCGACTTCTGCGAACAGTCGCCGCAGCCTTCGCAGACGCGTTCGTTGATGACGACGCGGCGCGCCGGATCGGGGTAGGCGTTGCGCTTGCGCCGACGGCGCTTTTCGGTGGCGCAGGTCTGGTCATAGATCAGCACCGATACCCCGGGATGCTCGCGCAGTTCGCGCATCACCGCGTCCAGTTCGTCGCGGTGCATCACCGGCACGCCCGGCGCCAGGTCAGAGACGTCGTTGTATTTGTCCGGGTCGTCCGTCACGACGACGATCTTGTCGATGCCTTCGGCGGCCATCTGGCGGCTGATCATCGGCACGCTGATCGGGCCATCGACGGGCTGCCCGCCCGTCATGGCGACGGCGTCGTTGAACAGGATCTTGTAGGTGATCGGCACCTTGGCCGCGACGGCCGCGCGGATGGCCAGCAGGCCGGAATGGAAATACGTTCCGTCGCCCAGGTTGGCGAAAACGTGCTTTTCCTCGGTGAACGGCGCCTGGCCCACCCAGGGCACCCCCTCGCCGCCCATCTGCGTGTAGACCTCCGTGTTGCGGTCCATCCACCGCACCATGTAGTGGCAGCCGATGCCGGCCATGCCACGCGAACCTTCCGGCAGGCGGGTCGACGTGTTGTGCGGACAGCCCGAACAGAACCAGGGCTTGCGCTCTTCGACGACGCGCGGGCGTGCCAGCGCCTGTTCTCGGCCGCTGATGAAATCCAGCCGGGCGACGATGCCGGCGCGCACGTCCTCGGGCAATTCAAAGCGCAAGAGGCGCGCGGCGATCGCCTTCGCGACCATCGCCGGCGAAAACTCGTAGTGCGCGGGCAGCAGCCAATTACCTTGCGGCACCGACCATTCGCCGCCGTCCTTGTCGTCGAACTTGCCGACCACGCGCGGAATCTTCTTGCCGCTGCCGATCCAGCTGAACAGTTCTTCCTTCAACTGGTATTCCAGCACCTGGCGCTTTTCCTCGACGACCAGGATCTCGTCCAGGCCTTCGGCGAACTGCTGCGTACCGGTGGATTCCAGCGGCCACACCATGCCCACCTTGAACAGGCGCAGACCGATGCGCTGGCAGACGGCTTCGGACAACCCCAGGTCGGACAGCGCCTGGCGCGTGTCCAGGTACGCCTTGCCTGACGTCATGATGCCGAAGCGCGCATCGCGGCCGGGCACATGCCAAAGCTCGCGGTTGAGCGTGTTGGCGCGGGCGTAGGCCAGCGCGGCGTACAGCTTGTAGTCCAGCAGCCGGGCCTCTTGTTGCAGCGGCGTGTCGGGCACCCGGATGTTCAGGCCGTCGGCCGGCATCAGGAAGTCTTCGGGCAACTGGATCCGCACGCGACGCGGATCCACGTCCACCGAGGCCGACACTTCCACGATGTCGGTGATGCATTTCATGCCCACCCATACGCCGGCGTAGCGGCTCATCGCCCAGCCGTGCAGGCCGAAATCCAGCACTTCCTGGACGCTGGCGGGAAACAGCGCCGGGATCATGCAGGCCTTCAGGATATGGTCGCTCTGGTGCGGCAGCGTGGAAGACTTGGCCGGATGGTCGTCGCCCGCCACTACCAGCACGCCGCCGTGGCGCGAGGTGCCCGCCGCGTTGGCGTGCTTGAAGACGTCGCCGCAGCGGTCCACGCCGGGGCCTTTGCCGTACCACATGCCAAATACGCCGTCGTACTTGGCGCCGGGGAACAGGTTGACCTGCTGCGACCCCCAGACGGCGGTGGCGGCCAGGTCTTCGTTGATGCCGGGCTGGAACTCGACGTGGTGGGCCTTCAGGTACTTGGCCGCCTTCCACATGTTCTGGTCCACGCCGCCCAGCGGCGACCCTCGGTAGCCCGACACGAAGCCCGCCGTGTTCAACCCCGCCCGCACATCCCGCACGCGCTGCATCATGGGCAGGCGGACCAGGGCGTGGATGCCGCTCATCCAGGCGCGGCCGGATTCCAGGGTGTATTTGTCGTCCAGCTGGACGGATTCAAGCGCGGCGCGCAGGGCGGGCGACAGGGGGGCATTCATGTCTCGACTCCAAGATCCTGGAGGCCCCCACCAGCTTCGCGTCGCGCGCCATGCGCGCCCGCGGGCCAACAAGGGCCGTGAAAGTGAAGTGATGGCGCTTTCGCGCTCTAGGTGGGGCCTGTCAGCAGCAACGGGCCCTGGTTCGTTGTAACCGGTCGCCCCGCCCCCGGCAAGAGCGCGGTGCGATAATGTGCGCCATGGAATTCGCCCCTCGTATCGTCGCCTGGCAGCGCCAGCATGGCCGCCACGATCTCCCCTGGCAAAACACGCGTGACCCGTATCGGATCTGGCTGTCCGAGATCATGTTGCAGCAGACGCAAGTGGCCACCGTGATCCCCTATTACGACCGCTTCCTGCAACGCTTCCCGGACGTGGCCGCGCTGGCCGCCGCCGCGCAGGAAGACGTGATGCCGTATTGGGCCGGGCTGGGCTACTACGCCCGCGCCCGCAACCTGCACCGTTGCGCGCAGGAGATCGCGCGCGATTGGGGCGGCCGCTTCCCCCCCGCCGCGGATGCCATCGCAACGCTGCCCGGCATCGGCCGGTCCACGGCGGCGGCGATTGCGGCGTTCGCCTACGGCGAGCGGTCGCCCATCCTGGACGGCAACGTCAAGCGCGTGTTCACCCGCCACTTCGGCATCGCCGGCGATCCCGCCAAACGCGAAATCGAAACGCGGCTATGGGCGTTGGCCGACGCGCAAGTCGAAGCCGCCCCCGGCCTGGACATGGCCGCCTACACGCAAGGGTTGATGGATCTGGGCGCCACGCTGTGCACGCGCGGCAAGCCCGCTTGCGACAAATGCCCGGTGGCCGACAGTTGCGTCGCCCGCCGCGAGGGCCGCCAGGGCGAACTGCCCACCCCCAAGGTGCGCAAGGCGATACCGGAACGCGAGACCTGTATGTTGGTGCTGCAACACCAGGGGGCTTTCCTGTTGCAGCAGCGGCCCGAACCCGGCATCTGGGGCGGCCTGTGGAGCCTGCCTGAATTCGACGTGTCGGGCGACCCCGACGCCGCATCGCGCGCGCTGGGCCTGGAGCCCGAACAACGCTTCGAACTGGCTGCCTTCGCCCACACCTTCACGCACTACCGCCTGCACATCCGCCCGTGGCTGGTGCCCGTGCGCGCGGCCAGCCTGCGCGAATCGGCGCTGCCGGAACGTTGGGTCCACGCGAACAACCTGGCGTCCATGGCGCTGCCCGCGCCGGTCAAGAAGCTGCTGCAGGGGCTGGTTGACGCGGGGATGCAGGACAGCCTGTTTTCGACCGGCGAACGATAACCGCCGCGCTCGCGCGCGGCGGCCGGTTGCCGGCGGCTCAGTTGGTCATGCGCGGCAGATTGGCGGCCTTGATGGCGCGGCCCATCTGATCAAAGGTCGTGTCGACCATCTTCGCGTAATCCTGCCCCGACATCCACACCGGGTCGACGCCCAGCTGCTTGTAGGTCTGCTGCAGGCGTTCCGAAGCCACGGCCGCCTTGGCCGATTGCTCCAGGCGGACGCGCACGGCATCCGGCGTGCCCTTGGGCACCGCGAGCCCCAGCCACGAATCGATCTCCACGTCGTAGCCCGCTTCCTTCAGGGTGGGCACGTCCGGGAATTCCGGCCAGCGGATCGGGCTGGCCGAGGCCAGCAGACGCAAGCGGCCGGCCTGGATGTAGCTCGTGACATCCGACGGGTTCTGGACGATGGCATCGACCTGCTTGCTCAGCAAGGCCGACACGGTTTCGCTGCCCGACTTGTACGACACCTGCTCGAACTTCGCGCCCGTGACCCGGCCCAGGTCGAACATGGCCAGGTTGTTGGGTGCGGACGGCGCGCCGAAGAAGATGCCCGGGCCTTGCTTGCCCGCCGCGACCAGATCGGCCACGCTCTTGTAGGGGGAATCCGCGCGCACCACGACCCCGTAGCGGTAACGGCCGTAGGCCGCCACGAATTCGAAGTCGCGGGCGGTGTAGGGGATGGTCATCAGGTGCGGCATGATGGCGATGGACGACAAGGTCACCACGCCCACGTTGTAGCCGTCGGCCTGCTGCTTGGCCACGTAGGCCGGGCCGATGGTGCCTAGCGCGCCCGGGCGGTTGAAGACCACCACGGCGCGGCCCAGGTCCGCCTCCATCGCGCGGGCCAGTTCACGGCTGGCGACGTCGGTGTTGCCGCCGGCGCCGTAGTTCACCGTCAGCGTCACCTCCTTGTCGGGCCACGCCAGCGCGGGGGTAGCCGTGACGCTTATCGCGGCGGCGGCCAGCGCCGCCAGCATCGATGCTGCTTTCATGCTTGTCTCCTTGTGGTTTTTTATAGGGGCTGCATGCTCAAGGCATGTAGAAGCCGCCATTGATATCGAGGATGGCCCCGTTGATGAAGCCCGCCTCCTCCGCGGCCAGGAACACCATCGCCGCCGCGACCTCTTCGGGCGTGCCCAGGCGACGGACGGGGATCTGCGCCGCGTAGTTCTCGTTGACCGACGGCGCGGCCTGCTGCGCCATTTCGGTCAGGATGCGCCCCGGCGTAATGGCATTGGCCGTGATGCCGTGCGGCGCCATCTCGGCGGCGATGGCGCGGGTCAGTCCCAGCACGCCCGCCTTGGACGCCATGTAGCTGCCGCCCGCCACCAGCGATTTGGCGCGGCCCGCCAGCGACGACACATTGACGATGCGCCCCCAGCCCTGATCGCGCATGCCGGGCAGCACCATCTGGCACAGGCGCAGGATCGACGTCAGGTTGACCTGCAGCACCGACTCCCATTCCGCAGGGGTGATGTCCAGGATGCCGGAGGAATTCCCGTCGGCCTGCTTGGGCGAGATGCCCGCGTTGTTCATCAGCACCGACACGGGCCCCCATTGCTCGCGCGCGCTGTCCACCAGCGCCTGCATGGCGGCGTAATCGGTGACGTCGGCCCGCTCGGTGCGCAGTTGCGCGCTGGCTCCGCCCAGGCGTTGCGCGTCCACGCCCTCGCGGCTGACGGCCAGCACGCGGTAGCCCTTGGCCAGCAGCAGGCGCGCGACCTCCAGGCCGATGCCCCGGCCCGCGCCCGTCACCAGCGCGACTTTGCTCGGATCCTGTTTCATGCCTGGTCCGCCGTGAAGAAGGTGATGGGAGGGAAAGCGTTCTCGTCGCACATGACTTCGATCAGCGTCGTCAGGTCGGCGTTGCGCGCCTCGCGCAGCGCGCCGGCCAGATCCGCCGGCGCCTCGATGCGCACGCCCAGGCATCCCGCCGCGCGCGCCACCGCCGCATGGTCCACCGGATGGAAATGCACGGCGGACGTATGCGCGCCGAACTTCACGTTCTCGGCGTGCTTCTGGAAGCCCAGAATGCCGTTGTTGATGACGACCAGCGTGACCTTGATGCCCATGCGGCGCGCGGTCTCCAGTTCCGACCACACGTGGCCGAAGCCTCCGTCGCCCACGACGCACACCACGTGCGCCTCGGGACGCGCCACCTTGGCGCCCATGGCCATCGGAAAGCCCCAGCCCAGGCCCGCCAGCCCGCGCGGCGTCAGAAAGCGCATCCCCGGCGCCAGCGAGGTCAGGTAGTTGGCGATCCAGATCGAGGAATAGCTGGCGTCCGCGACGACGATCGTGTTTTCGTCCACATCATGGCGGATTTCCTCCAGCAGGCGTTCGGGGCGGATGGGTTGCTGATCCGACAGGCGGACGGCGCGCGACGCCTCCCAGGAAGATGCCTTGCCCGATTCGATGGCGGCCTCCAGGCCGGCACGGCGCGCCTGGGCCGCGGACAGGTCGCGGCTGCCCAGCTCGCGGTCCAGGGCCAGCAAGGTTTCACGCGCGTCGCCCGCCAGGCGCAGCGCTTCGTAGTTGCGGCCGATCTCGGCGCCGTCCACGTCGATATGGATGTAGCGGGCGTTCTTCGGATACAGCTTCCAGGAGTCGGTCGCGTTCTGGTTGGTGCGCGTCCCGACCAGCAGGACGACGTCGGCGTCCGCGATCAACGGGCGCAAGTCGCGGCTGGCGCCGTTGGGCCCCATGAAGTAACCGACCACGCCAAGCGACAAGGGGTGCCGTTCGTCGGTGGCGCCCTTGCCCATCACGGTGGTGCCCACGGGCAGATGGGCCGTTTCCTGCAAGGCGGCCAAGGCCTGGCTCGCGCCCGACACATGCACGCCGCCGCCGGCGACCACGACCGGCCGTTGCGCGCTGGCCAGCAAATCCGCCGCGGCTCGCACCGCATCGCTGGCAGCCACACTGCGATCCAGCGGGAAGTGCCCCAGGCTGGCATGGCGCTGCGAGGCCGCGGCGGCCTCGTTGAGCAGGTCGGCCGGCAGCATCAGGGCCACCGGGCCGGGACGGCCCGAGCAAGCGATGGCGAACGCCTGGTCCACATAGTCTTCGACCCGCGACGCCTCGGTGACGCGTCGCACCCACTTCGTGCACGATGCGAACAGCCCCAGATGGTCGAATTCCTGGAACGCGTTCTTGTCCGTCTGATCGCGGTTGACGTCCTGCACCAGCGCAATGACGGGTATCGACACCTTCAGCGCCTCGGCCAGCGGCGGCACCAGCAACGTGGCCGCCGGCCCGTTCTGCGCCGTCACGATGGCGGGCTTTCCGGTGATGCGGGCGTAGGCGTCCGCCATGTACCCGCCCGCGTTCTCGCTGCGATAGGCCACCTGGGTCAAACCCAGTTCCTCGCAAGCCAGGTGCAGCATGCTGGGCAGGCTCTGCCCGAACACATGGGTGACGCCATGGCGTATCAACGCCTTGGCGATCAAGTGCGCCACGGTGCCGTGGTTGTTCAGGCCGGGTGCGTTCAAGGGATGCAGCGTCGACATCTCGTCTCCTGTTTATATTTTATAAAATATAGATGCTGGCAAAGACGTCGGTCAATTATTTTATTTTTTATAAAATGTAAAATTAGGGACGAGAGGACGGTAGAATCGCGCTACGCGAGCCGCCCCCACGCTGGGCATGCGGCGGCCCAGCCGACCAGGAACACAGGATGACCATCAATTTGGCGCCGATGCAGCGGGAGAACATGACCGCCCGCATCTACCGCGAAATCAAGCAGAAGATCATGATGGGCGAGTTGCGCCCGGGCGACACCATCACGCTGCGCTCGATCACCGACACGCTTGGCGTGAGCCAGACGCCCGTGCGCGAAGCGCTGCTGCAACTGGTGTCGGAGCGCGCATTGACGCTCAGCCCCGGCAAATCGGTCAGAGTGCCCGAACTGACCGTGGCGCAACTGCAGGAACTGCGCAGCATCCGGCTTGAGCTTGAATGCTTCGCCGCCCGGCGCGCCGCCCCGCTGGCCACGCCCGCGCTGATCGACGAACTGCGCGGCATCCACGCCAACCTGATGGCAAGCCGGCAACAGCAGTTGATGGCCCCGGTGCTGGCCCGCAATTTCGACTTCCACTTCGCGCTGTACTCGGCCGCGCAGATGCCGCATCTGCTGTCGATGATCGAAAACCTGTGGGTGCAGACAGCGTCCTACCTGTCCTATCTGTACACCCCGCCGTTTCCCACCCTGCCCGGCGTGCATCCGCACGAGGGCATCATCGCGGGCCTGCAAAGCGGCGACACCGAAGCGGTCGTGCGCGAAATCCGCCGCGACATCGAAGGCCACGGCGAATTCCTCATCCGTTACCTGACCGAGCACGGGCTGGCCAAGTAGCCCGCCTGCGGGCCGCTCAAGCCTCGGCCTGCCCCGCCCCGCTCAGCAGCATCACCAGCTTCAGGTCCGGATGGGTCGCCAGCCGGAACGTGATCTGCTGGAACGCCAGCTTGCCGTCGCGGGGGTGCTGGAATTCACGCAAACCGCCCTCGCGCTCGACCACGGCGTGGCGCGTCCACCAATGGGCGAACACCGGGCTCTGGCGGCTTAGCGTATCCAGCAGGCCCAGCACCGCCGGTTCGTCCAGGTGCGCGCCGGCGTCCGCGCGAAACTCCGCCACGACGCGGCGGGCGCGCTGATCCCAGTCCACGACCAGTTCGCGCGCGGCCGGGTCCATGAAGATGTAGCGCAGCAGGTTCGGTTCGGCGTCGCGCGTGGGCCAGTCATCGAACAGGTCGCGCAAGGGCTCGTTGTAGGCCAGCACGTTCCAGGCGCGGTCCAGCACGTAGGCGGGCGCGTCGATCGCGTTCACGCATTCCTGCAGCGGACCAGGTGCGGCGCCCGCGTCGTCGCGCGCGTGCTGCGGATCGGCGCAGTCGGCCAGGTCGAACAGGTAGGCCCGCTCGGCGCGGGCCAGCTGCAGCACGCCCGCGATGCGCGACCACACCGACGGCGACACCGAGACTTCCCGCCCCTGCTCGATCCAGGTGTACCAGGTGACGCTGATGCCGCACAGCTGGGCGACTTCTTCGCGCCGCAGCCCCGGCGTGCGGCGGCGCATGCCCTCGGGCAATCCGGCCATCTGCGGGGTGATGCGGGAACGGGCGCTGCGGACGAATTCGCCCAGCGCCTGCCGGCGCAAGGGGGAACCGTCGTGATTGGCGGCGCCGGCAAGGGGGGAAGTAGTCATACCAGGATAAGCAATGGGCTTGTACGTGTATACGGGCCCGCCTATCTTAGCTCCTGCACCCGCTGTTCCGCACCCAGACCCTTCGAGGATATCCATGACCGCCAGTACCCACGACGCCGCCGTCGACCGCCAATTCAGCCCCCGCGCCACCGCCTATCTGACCAGCGCCGTCCACGCCCAGGGCGAAGACCTGCAGCAAATGGCCGGCATTGCGCGCCAGCACCCCGACGCGCGCGTGCTGGACCTGGGCTGTGGTGGCGGCCACGTCAGCTTTCACGTCGCGCCCGAAGTCCGCCACGTCACGGCCTACGACCTGTCGCAGCAGATGCTGGACGTGGTGGCGGCCGAAGCCGCCAAGCGCGGCCTGGCCAACCTCGTCACCTGTCAAGGCAAGGCCGAATACCTGCCGTTCGCCGACGGTGAATTCGACCTGGTGATGTCACGCTATTCCACCCACCACTGGCAGGACGCGGGACGCGGCCTGCGCGAAGCCTTCCGCGTGCTCAAACCCGGCGGCATCGCCGTGTTCGCCGACGTGGTCTCGCCCGGCGAGCCGCTGCTGGATACCTGGCTGCAGACCATCGAAGTGCTGCGCGACACCTCGCACGTGCGCGACTACTCGGTGGCGGAATGGACCCGCATGCTGACCGAAGCGGGTTTCACGCTGCAAGGGCTGTCGCCGCGCCGCCTGCCGCTGGAGTTCCAGACCTGGGTCACCCGCATGCGCACGCCGGACACGCTGGTGGCGGCGCTGCGCCACATGTTCGGCATTGCGCCGGACGTAGTGCGCGCGCACTTCGACGTGCAGGAAGACAGCTCCTTCACCAGCGACACGGCCACGATCGTGGTGAAGAAGCCGGGCTGATCCGATCCTGGATCAGCGGGGCGCGGGCCGGGCCAACGCAGCCAGCGCGCCGCCCACGCCCTGGCTGCGCAAGGACTGCGCCGCCTGCGCCACGGCCCGCACGAAGCGGGGGTCCTGGCCCAGACCCCCGAACACCGGCGCCAGGCTCGTCAACGATCCGGCCCAGGCCAACATCGCCGCCGGCCCCTCCCCCGCGCCTTGCGCCGCCTCTTCCGCCCGCGCGTACTGCTGCGCCAGGCGGTCGGCCATGGGGTCCTGGATCTCGTAGCGGCGTCCGGCCTGATCCACACCCCGCAAGAAATGCAGCCACCCCGCCACGGCCAGCGCCAGGCCGGATATGGGCAGGTCCGCCGCCAGCCGCGCGCGCACCGTATCCAGCAGGCGCTGCGGCAGCTTCTGCGAGCCGTCCATCGCGATCTGCCGAGTCTGATGCTTGAGCGCCGGGTTCTCGTAGCGCTGCAGCAAACGGGCTTGATATTGCGCCAGGTCCAGGCCAGGCAACGCCGGCAGGGTCGGCACGATCTCGTCGCGCATCAGCGTACCCAGATAGGCCTTCAAGGCAGGCTGGGCCATCGCCTGGTCCACCGTCGCCCAACCGGCCGTCACCGACAGATAGGCCAGCGCCGAATGCGCGCCGTTGACCATGCGCAGCTTCAGCGTTTCGAAGGGCGCGGCCTCGGCCACGAAGCGCGCGCCGCCCGCCGTCCAGTCCGGCCTGCCGGCGGCAAAGCGGTCTTCCACCACCCATTCCAGATACGGCTCGGCCAGCACCGGCCAGGCATCCTGCACGCCCAACGCGTCGGCCACCTGGCGTCGGTCGTCGTCCGTGGTGCGGGGCACGATGCGGTCCACCATCGAACACGGAAACGCGCAGGACGACGCGATCCATGCCGCCAAGGCGCGGTCGACCTGCTCGGCAAACGCCAGCACCATGCCGCGCAGCAGATGGCCGTTGCTGGGCAGGTTGTCCAGCGACATCAGCGTGATGGGCCCAAGCCCCGCCGCCCGCCGCTGTTGCAAGCCCCACGCAAGGAACCCGATCGTGCTGCGCGGCGCCAGCGGCTGGCCCAGGTCGTGCACGATGTCGGGATGGTCCAGGTTCAGCCGACCGCTGGCCGGATCATGGCAATAGCCCTTCTCGGTAACGGTGACGCTGACGATGCGCGTGTCCGCATGCGCGATGCGCGCCAGCACCGCCTGCGGATCTTCCGGCGCGACCAGGGTTTCCAGCAGGCAGCCGATGACCGCCACCTGCTGGCGCGGCTGCCCCGTTGCATCGGCGCTACGCAAGGCCAAGGCGTACAACCCGTCCTGCGGCGCCAGCGCGTCGCGCGTATCGGCCTGGCGCAACGAGACGCCGCAAATCCCCCAGCCACGGTCCGCGCCGGCATGCAGCGCGGCGTCGTTGACGGCGGCCAGATGCGCGCGCGCGAACGCCCCCAGGCCCAGATGCACAATGCCCACGCGCAACGCGGCGCGGTCATAGCCGGGGCGCGCCACCGCGTCCGGCAGCGCCGGCAAGCCCGCGGGCGACAGGCGCGCCGCGCCGGCGGCTACCAGTTCCATAGCGTCCCGTCCTGCTGCAGGCGGTTCACCGGCAGGTAGGCGCGCTTGTACGGATACTTGGCGGCCAGCTTCTCGTCGATGTCGACGCCATGGCCCGGCACGTCGCCGGGATACAGCATGCCCTGGTCGAACGTGTACGCATGCGGGAAGACGGCATCCGTCTCGTCCGTGTGGCGCATGTATTCCTGGATGCCGAAGTTGGGCACCCACAGGTCGAAGTGCAGCGCCGCCCCCATGCAGACGGGCGACAGGTCGGTGGCGCCGTGGCAGCCGGTGCGCACCTGATACAGCGAGGCCAGATCCGCGATGCGGCGCAGATGCGTGATGCCGCCCGCGTGCACCACGGTGGTCCGGATGTAGTCGATCAGCTGGTTCTGCACGAGGTCCTTGCAGTCCCAGATCGAATTGAAGATCTCGCCCACGGCCAGCGGCGTGGTGGTGTGCTGGCGGATCAGGCGGAACGCCTCCTGGTTCTCGGCCGGGGTCGCATCCTCCATCCAGAACAGGTTGTAGGGTTCCAGCGACTTGCCCAGGCGCCCGGCTTCGATGGGCGTCAGGCGATGGTGCACGTCATGCAGCAGGTGATGGTCGAAGCCCAGCTTTTCGCGGATGCGTTCGAACAGTTGCGGCGTGTGGCGCAGGTACTTCTCGGTGGACCAGTCGTGCTCACTGGGCAGGTCGGCGTCGGCGGGTTCGTAGAACAGATTGCCGCGGCCCACGCCGTAGACCTTGTCCAGGCCCGGCACGCCGCTTTGCGCGCGGATGGCGCGGTAGCCCATGTCGGCGTAGCGCAGCACTTCATCCACCGTGTGCTCGATGTCCGACCCGTTGGCATGCCCGTAGACCATCACGCCGCTGCGGCTCTTGCCGCCCAGCAGCTGATACAGCGGCAGGCCGGCAGCCTTGGCCTTCAAGTCCCACAGCGCCGTGTCCACGGCGGCGATGGCGGTCATGGTGACCGGCCCCCGGCGCCAATACGCGCCCTTGTAGAGGTACTGCCAGATGTCTTCGATCTGATGCGCGTCCCGCCCGATCAGGCAGGGGATGACGTGTTCGGTCAGGTAGGCCGACACGGCCAGCTCGCGCCCGTTCAGGGTGGCGTCGCCGATGCCGGTCAGCCCCTGGTCGGTTTCGATTTTCAGGGTCACGAAATTGCGGCCCGGCGAACAAACGATCACGCGTGCGTTTGTAATTTTCATTTTAGATTTCCGTAGAGACAGGAAAAGGTCTTAGGCCCCCGTTGATGCCAAAAGGAGCCCCGTTCAGGCCCTAGCCTTCCCAGCCCAGATGGCTGAGGAAGTCGCGGGTGCGGGCGACTTGCGGGTTGTCGAAAATCTGCTTGGGCGGGCCCTGCTCCAGGATGGCGCCGTTCTCGAACACCACCACCCAATTGGCCACGCGCCGCGCAAAGCTCATCTCGTGGGTCACGACGATCATCGTCATGCCTTCCTGCGCCAGCTTCTTCATCACGTTCAGCACTTCGCCCACCGTTTCCGGGTCAAGCGCCGACGTGGGTTCGTCGAACAGCATCGCTTCGGGTTCCATCGCCAGCGCGCGGGCGATCGCCACGCGCTGCTGCTGGCCGCCGGACAGGTTGGCGGGAAAGTTGCCCGCCTTGGCAGCCAGACCCACCTTTTCCAACAGCGCCATGGCGCGGGCGCGCGCCGCCTCTGGCGCCATGCCCAGCACCGTGATCGGCCCCATTGCCACGTTGTCCAGCGCGGACTTGTGCGGGAACAGCTCAAAGCTCTGGAACACCATGCCCATGCGCTGGCGCACACGGCGCACCTCGGATTCGGATTCCGGCAACGCCACACCGTCCAGCAGCACGCGCCCGCCATCCAGTTTTTCCAGCGCGTTGGTGCAACGCAAAAGCGTCGACTTGCCGGAGCCAGACGGGCCGATCAGGCACATCACCTCGCCCTTGTTCACTTGCAGCGACACGTCGGCCAGCGCCACGAAATCGCCGTAGACCTTGCGCACGTGCTCATAGACCAGCACGGGCGGCTGGTCCGCGCCCTTGCGCGCGGCCGACGCCGTGCGCGCCGTGGCCGGCTCTTGCTCCAGGATCATGTCGTTCATTCCTTGACTCCGTATTTGCGATGGATCCAGTCGACCAGCTTGGCCTGGGGATAACCCATCAGCCAATAGATCACCGCCATCGCGGTCAGCATTTCCAGCACGCGAAAGCTCTGCGCGCGCACCTGCATCGAGGCATAGGCCAACTCGCTTACCGCGATCACCGACACCAGCGACGTATCCTTGAACAGCGAGATCCACGTGCTGGCCAGCACCGGCAGGATGCGGCGCCCGGCCTGCGGGATCAGCACCTTGAACATGGCCTGCCGGCGCGACATGCCCATCGCCAGCGCGGCTTCCATCTGCCCCTTGCGGATCGAATTGATGCCGGCGCGGAACGTTTCCGAGTTGTAGGCCGACACGTTCAGCACCAGTGCCACCAGCGCCGTGGTCACCGCCGAGAACTGCACGTCCAGCGCCATGGGCATCACGTAGAACGCCCAATAGATCACCAGGATCAGCGGCAGGTTGCGGAAGAACTCCACGATGGCGACGGCCACGCCGTTGGCGAGCCGGTTCGACGACAGGCGCATCAGCGCCAGCACCATGCCGCCGGGCACGGCAAGCGCCATCGTCACCACCGTCAGCATGATGGTCATCGCGGCGCCTTGCAGCAGCGCGTCGCGCGAATCCCAGATGATTCCCCAGTCCAAGTTCATGAGCGCCCCAGGTGTGCGTAGCGTTGGTACAGCCGGTCCACGCCGCGGGTGACCGGGAACAGGATCACGAAGTACGCCACGATGACGGCGGTGAAGACTTCGATGGGCCGGTAGCTCGGGCCCGCGATGGTCTCGGCCTTGTGCATCAGTTCAGGCACCGCGATCACGGTGGCGATCGCCGTGTCCTTGATGGCCACCGTCAGCACGGACCCGAAGGCCGGCAGCATGCGGATGGTGGCTTGGGGCAGGATGATCTTGCGCAGCGCCTGGGCGCGCGACATGCCCAGCGCCAGGCCCGCGCGCATCTGCCCCGGCCGCACCGATTCGATGCCGGCGCGGATCACCTCGGCCGAATAGGCCGCGATGTGCAGGGTCAATGCCACCAGCGCCGCCCAGAAAGGCGCAAAGTTCACGCCGGCCAGCAGCGGGAAGGCGAAGTAGATCCAGACCAGCACCACCAGCACGGGGATGGCGCGCATGCTGTCGATGTAGAACACCAGCAGCCCGCGCAGCCAGCGCGGCCCGTACAGGCGCAGCAGCGCGATCACGAGGCCCAGCAGGATGCTGGACACCGCCGTGACGGCACTGAGCGCCACGGTGACGCCAAGGCCGCCGGCGAAGAATCGCCAGTTCTCGACAAGCGGGGAAAAATCGAAATCCATGAAGTCTCCGGGGGACTAAGGGCGCGTCAGAACGTCACCATTACTTTCATGGCCTGGTGGCGGTTGGCCGCCAGCGCGAACGCGTCATGCACGCGGGCGACCGGCACCGCGGCTGTCAGCAATGGCGACACGTCGAGCACGCCGCGGCTCAGGTAGTCCACGGCCCAGGCGTATTCGTCGACGAAGCGGAAACTGCCGATGACAGACAAGCTCTTGACCATGATCTGGTTGAAAGGGCATTGCTCGCTGCTGCCACTGAGCGTGCCTACCGTCACGATGACGCCGCGCGGCCGCGTCGCGCGGATGCAATTGGCCAGTCCGGCGTAGTTGCCGGAGGCCTCGAAGCACACATCGACCGAGCCCTTGCCCGCAGCCAGATCCTCGATGGCGGCGGGGTCGCGGGCGGCATTGATGGTGCGCGTGGCGCCTACGCGGGCGCAGGTGGCCAGCGTCTCGTCGACGATGTCCACCGCAATCGCCTGGCTGGCGCCGGCCAGGCGCGCCGCCATCAGGATCAGCGCGCCGATCGGCCCGGCGCCCACCACCATCACCGTCTTGCCCAGGAGGCTGCCTGCGCTGTGCACCGCATGCAGCGCCACGGCCAGCGGCTCGCCGAAAGCGGCCAGTTCGAACGACAGGCTGTCCGGCACCGGCAGGCACTGCTTTTCCTGCACCACCACCTGTTCGCGCATCGCCCCCTGCATGTGCGGATAGCGGCTGGCGCTGCCGAAGAAGAACACGGCCTCGCAATGGTTGGAATCGCCCTGGCGGCAATAGCGACACACCCCGCAAGTGCGCGCCGGATCCAGCGCCACGCGGTCGCCCGGGCGGACGGCGGTGACCGCGGCGCCCACTTCCAGCACCTGGCCCGACGCCTCGTGCCCCGGCGTCAGCGGTTCGCGGATGACGAAGTCGCCCACTTTGCCGTGGCGGTAGTAGTGCAGGTCAGACCCGCAGATACCCACGGCCTTGACGCCCACCCGCACTTGCGTGGGGGCCAGCGGCTCGGGCAGCTGTTCGTCCAGGCGCAAGTCCTGGGCGCCATGAATTGCGCAGTTCAACATGATGGCCGCCTTTATTTCAGGGTTTGGGTCATGCGGAGCTCTTCAGCCGCCAGTTCCGGATGCATGCGTGCTTCCACCTTGCGCAGCCAGTCCAGATAGACGGCCTGATCCTTGGCGACGCCCATGCCCGCGTCGATCGCGAAGATCTTGCTGTCCTGGCAATCGTTTTCCTTGGGGAACACGGCCAGGCCCTTGACCTTCTTGCTGATGTTGGGCCACAGCATGCGGTTCAGGGGCGCCACGTCCGAACGGCCTGCCAGCACTTCCTCGATGGGCGCGACCGAGCCCGAGTTCGTCACGCCCCGCAGCTTCGCGTTGGGGAAGTTCTGCAGCACCAGCGGCTCTTCGCCCGCGCCGGAGAAGTAGGCCATCGTGATGCCGGGCTGGTTGAAGTCCTCGACCTTGGTGGCGTTCGTGAATTTCGGATTCGACGCCAGCCCGAACATGCAGACGCTGGTGTTGGAAAAGGTCACGAAATCGATGATCTTGGCTCGCTCGGCGTTCTGGTTCAGCGGGCCGATCATGATGTCCATCTGATTGGCGATAAGAGCCGGCACCTTGGTCTCGTGGCTGACCTGCACGGGCACGATCTTCACCTCCAGCAAGCGCGCGAACTCCTTGCCCAGCAGCCACGACGACCCCATCCAGGGTTCACCCGACCCGGTGGTGTTCTGCACCAGCCAGGGCGGGTTGTTGACCACGCCGACCCGCAGCACGCCCGCCTTGCGGATGGCGTCGATGCGGGGGCTTTCGCCAGGCGCGGGTGGCGTCTGGGCCTGCACCGTGGCCGCGCCTGCCACCAGCGCGGCGGACAGGAACAGGCGGGCGGCGGGAAGGCGCGATAAAAATCGGGGTTGCATGCAAAGTCTCCTATAGGGAACCCGGCCGTCTGCCGCCCGATGGCGGCACGCCCGGTACCGGCGTGTTCAAGCACCGGCGGTATCGCCAGATCCGCACGCGTCAGGCGCGTGCCGGTTGAAAAGGGGAATGGCCGGACGGCCTACTGGGTCTGTTCGATGATGCGCATTTCGTCAGCGTCCAACGCGGGCTTCATCATTGCCGCAACCTGCCGCAGCCACGCCAGGTAGTCGGGTTGGTTCTTGTCGATGGCCAGGCCAACGGGCGAGGCCTTTTCCGTGCTTTGCTGGCAATTGGCTTCGGCGGGAAACACCACCAGGCCGCGCACCTTGTGGGCGAGGCCCACCCATGGCACGCGGTTGATCGGCGCCGCGTCGGCGCGCTTGGCCATGATTTCTTCGATGGGCGCGGTGGCGCCTGAGTTGGCGACGGCGCGCAGCCGCGCCTTGGGGAAACGCGCTTTCACCCAGGCCTCTTCGGCGCCGCCCGTGAAGTAGGCGATGGTGATATCCGGCTGGTTCAGGTCTTCGACGGTCTTGGCCCGCGCCAGCTTATCGTTGCCCGCGCGGCCGAACATGCAGACGCTGGTGGCCGAATACAGCACGAAGTCCACCACCTTCAGGCGTTCGGCTGTCTCGGCCAACGGGCTGATCGTCATGTCGACTTGATTGGCGGCCAGCACGGGCACCTTGGTCTCGTGCGACACGGGCACGGCCGTCAATGTGACGCCAAGCTGCTTGGCGTATTCCTTGGCCAGCAACCAGGCGGGGCCGCTCCACGCTTCGCCGCTTTTTCCGGACAGGTCCTGGATCAGCCAAGGCGCGTTCTGCAATACGCCCACGCGAAGCTCGCCCGCCTTGCGAATGGCGTCGATGCGCGGGCTCTGCCCCGGCGCTGGAAGGCCGGTCGCCGTGGCGCCGCTTTGGGCGGACACCGGCAAGGACATCGCCAGCACCGCAGCCGCCGCCCACCGGGTCAACACGCGGCTCCCCTTGTTCTGTTGCTGCATTGCTTATCTCCTGAACTTGAAAAGCCCGGATCCGGGGCGCGGTATCTTCCGCGCTCTGCCCAGGGGCTGCCTGCCGTACTACCCTGCGTTACCGCGTCACCGCCACCCCTGCGCAAATTCACCGATCACGCGTTCAAGGTGAGCGCGCATCGCCTGCCGCGCAGCTTGCGCGTCGCCTGCCACCAGCGCGCTGAAAATGCGCTGATGGTCTTCCTGCGACGCCTGTCGCAGATCCTGCGTATGAAAATGCTGTTCGATCTTTTCCCAGATCGGTCCCTGGGCCTGATCCCACATCGACGTCACCGTGGCCAACAACACGCTGTTGCCGGTGGACTGCGCGATGTACAGATGAAAGCGGCGGTCGGCCTCTTCGTTGGCCGCCTTGTCCATCATCTGCTCGCGCATCGTCGTCAGCGCTTCGAAGATGCGGTCCAGGTCCGCGTCGTTGCGGGTCGTGGCCGCCAACGCGGCGATTTCCGATTCGATCAGGCAACGCGCGCGCAGCAGCTCGAACGGCCCAGCGCCAGCTTCCTGGGCAGCCGGCAAGCGGGCGATGCCGGGCTTGGGTTCACAGACATAGATGCCCGACCCGCCGCGCACTTCCACGACCCCCTGCAGCTCCAGCGCGATGATGGCTTCGCGCAGCGCAGTGCGGCTGACGTCGAAACGCTCGGCCAGCGCGCGTTCAGCCGGCAAACGCTTGCCGACGGCGAATTCGCCTTGCGCCACCAGGGCCTGGATCTGGGCGGCCAGCCGCACATAGGCGCGGTCCGCCACCGGCTTGCTGGCCGGTTCTTCGGGTTTGGGGATCAGTTGCAGTGTCATGGATCTTAAAAGTGGTTAGACCAAATCATAAGTGGTTTACCAATTTCCACCATAATGGTTTACCACTATCGAAGTGGTAAACCATCGTTGTGCAAGGTGGGGCCAAGGCGATGGCCGGGCTCGACAGTGGCGGCAGGAACCCTGTATAGATGGCGGTCCGATAGCATTCATCCGTACAGGTGAGAAAGCGCCATGCCAGAGACGTCCCAACAGACATTGTCCGCCAAGCCCCAGCCGCACCCCGCCGGCGAGGACGCCCTGACGGCCCTGACCGTCACCGAAGCCGCCGCCCGGATCCGCGACGGCCGACTCACCAGCGTGGCGCTGACCCAAGCCTGCCTGGACCGCATCGACGCCCATGGCGTGCTCAACGCCTTCATCACCGTCGACCGGGAGGGCGCGCTGGCGCAAGCCCGTGCCTACGACGCCGGGCAGCGCCCAAGCAGTCAGGTCGGGCCGCTGGGCGGCGTGCCCATCGCCATCAAGGACAACATCCACGTGGCCGGCCTGCCCAACACGGCCGGCACCCCGGCCTTGAAGCACTTCCGGCCCGCCGAGGACGCGCCCGTGGTGCAGCGCCTGCGCGCCGCCGGTGCCGTCATCGTGGGCAAGACAAACATGCACGAACTGGCCTTCGGAGTCTCCGGCTACAACACCGCTTTTCCCGGCGCGCAGGGCGAGGGCACGCGCAACGCCTATGACAGCACCCGCATCGCCGGCGGCTCGTCGTCCGGCAGCGGCGCGGCGGTGGGTGCGCGCCTGACGCCCGCCGCCCTGGGCACCGACACCGGCGCTTCCGTGCGCCTGCCGGCCGCGGTCAACGGCGCCGCGGGCTTCAGGCCTTCGGTCGGCCGGTACGACGGCGCGGGCATCACGCCCATCTCGCACACCCGGGATACGCCCGGGCCGATCGCCAACAGCATGGAAGACATCGTGCTGCTGGACGCCGTGCTGGCGGGCGACGCGCAAGCGCTGGCCCCCCTGCCGCCCGCGGGCGTGCGCCTGGGGTTGGCCCGCTATTTCTGGGCGGACCTGGAACCCTCCGTGCGCAGCGTCATGGAGGCCGCGCTGGCCAAGCTGCGAGAGGCCGGCGTGCAGCTGGTGGACATGGACATGCCCGACCTGCCCGCCGCCAACGCCGCGGTCGGCATGCCGTTATGCCTGTACGAGCAAAAGCCCGACCTGACCGCGTACCTGCAGCGCTACGGCACGGGCGTGAGCTTCGACGAGGTGGTGGCGCAGATATCCAGCCCCGACGTCAAAGCCATTTTTGACGGCCTGATCGTGCCCGGGGTGCTGCCCACGCCCGATGGCCAGGTCCTGGCGCTGCAGCCGCTGTACGAACGCGTCATCGCCGTCCAGCGCGACGAACTGATCGACGTCTACCGCCGCGCCTTCCGGGAACACCGCCTGGACGGCCTGCTGTTTCCCACGGTGCCGATCCTGCCGATGGCCGCCACGCCCGAGGCCAGCAGCTTCGAGAGCTTCAGCCGCCTGGCCCGCAACGTCGACCCCGGCAGCAACGCCGGCCTGCCCGGGCTGAGCGTGCCGGCGGGCGTGTCGCCGGAAGGCCTGCCGGTGGGGCTGGAGATCGACGGGTTGCCTGGCGAGGACCGCAAGGTGCTGGCGATCGGCGTGATGATCGAAGGTGTGCTGGGACGTATCGCGCCGCCGGCGCGCTAAGCCCGGCCCCGCTTGGCGGGGGACGAAAAAAAACCGGCCGCCCCGGCCGGTTTTTTCATGCCGCGCGAGGCGGGCGCGTCACCCCAGGTTCGGGGCCAGCGTCCGCTTCAGGTCTTCGATGGTCCGGCCGCTGCGCTTGGCATAGTCTTCCAGCTGGTCCTCGCCGATCACGCCCACGTTGAAGTATTGCGACTCCGGGTGGCTGAAGTAGAAGCCCGACACGCTGGAGGCCGGGAACATGGCGTAGCTGTCGGTCAGCATCATGCCGATGTCGCCGCCGTCCAGCACGCGGAACATGTCGGTCTTCACCACGTGTTCCGGGCAGGCCGGATAGCCGGGCGCGGGGCGGATGCCCACGTACTTCTCGGCGATCATGTCCTCGTTGGACAGGGCCTCGTCGGGCGCGTAGCCCCACAAGTCCTGCCGCACGCGGGCGTGCAGGCATTCCGCGAAACCTTCGGCCAGGCGGTCGGCCAGCGACTTCAGCATGATGCTGGAATAGTCGTCCAGCGCGCGCTCGAATTCGGCTTCCTTCTTCTCGATGCCGATGCCCGCCGTGACGGCGAACATGCCGATATAGTCCAGCTTGCCCGACGACTTGGGCGCAATGAAGTCGGCCAGCGACTTGTTGCTGACGCCTTCGCGCTTGGCGCCCTGCTGACGCAGGTTGCGATACGTGAACAGCACTTCGCTGCGCGTCTCGTCCTTGTAGATCTCGATGTCTTCGTCGTTGACGCGGTTGGCCGGGTAGAAGCCGACCACGCCGTTGGCGGTCAGCCAGCGGCCTTCGACGATGCGCTTCATCATGGCCAGGCCGTCGGCGTAGACCTTGCGCGCCTGTTCGCCCACCACCTTGTCGTCCAGGATCGCCGGGAACGGGCCGAACAGGCTCCAGGTCTGGAAGAACGGGCCCCAATCCACGTACTTCACGATCTCGGCCAGGTCATAGCTCTTGAACGTGCGGCGGCCGATGAACTTCGGACGCGGCGGCATGTAGTTGTCCCAGTCGATCGCCGGACGCGAGGCGCGGGCGTCCGCCAGCGGCAGGATCGGCGTGGCCTTGCGGTTGGCGTGGCGGCGGCGCACTTCCTCGTATTCCTGGGCCAGTTCGGCCAGGTACGCTTCCGATTGGTCCGACATCAGGTTGGTCGCGACGCCCACGGAACGGCTGGCGTCCGGCACGTAGATGACCGGGCCTTCGTAGTTGGGCGCGATCTTGACGGCGGTGTGCACGCGGCTGGTGGTGGCGCCGCCGATCATCAACGGCAGCTTGCGGCTGCGGAAGTACTCGTCGCGCTGCATTTCGCTGGCCACGTACGCCATCTCTTCCAGGCTCGGCGTGATCAGGCCGGACAGGCCGACGATGTCGGCGTTTTCTTCCTTGGCCTTTTCCAGGATCTGCGCGCAGGGCACCATCACGCCCATGTTCACGACTTCGAAGTTGTTGCATTGCAGGACGACCGACACGATGTTCTTGCCGATGTCGTGCACGTCGCCCTTGACGGTCGCGATGACGATCTTGCCCTTGGCGCGCACATCGCCGCCGGCAGCAGCGATCTGGCGCTTTTCCTCTTCGATGTAGGGGATCAGGTGGGCCACGGCCTGCTTCATGACGCGGGCGGATTTCACCACCTGGGGCAGGAACATCTTGCCTTCGCCGAACAGGTCGCCGACGACGTTCATGCCGTCCATCAGCGGGCCTTCGATCACTTCGATCGGGCGGCCGCCGCGGGCGAAGATCTTCTGGCGCACTTCTTCCGTGTCTTCCACGATGAAGGTGGTGATGCCATGCACCAGCGCGTGCGACAGGCGCTGCTCGACCTCCGCCTTGCGCCATGTCAGGTCTTCCTCGCGCTTGGCGCCGGAACCCTTCACGCTGTCGGCAAACTGCACCAGGCGTTCGGTCGGCGTGCGCTCGTCGTCGGGGTCCGTCTTGCCCACCGGATTGGGGCGGTCCAGCACCACGTCTTCGACCAGATCGCGCAGCTTGGGATCCAGGTCCGCGTACACGCCCAACTGACCGGCGTTGACGATGCCCATCGTCATGCCTTCCTTGACCGCGTAGTACAGGAACACGGTATGGATGGCCTCGCGCATCGGCTCGTTGCCGCGGAACGAGAAGCTGACGTTGGACACGCCGCCCGAGATGCGGGCGTGGGGCAGGTTGTCGCGGATCCAGCGGGTGCCTTCGATGAAGTCCACCGCGTAATGATTGTGCTCGTCGATGCCGGTGGCGACCGCGAAGACGTTCGGATCGAAAATGATGTCTTCCGGCGGGAAGCCTTCTTCCTCGACCAGGATCTTGTAGGCGCGGCCGCAGATTTCCTTGCGGCGCTCAAGCGTATCGGCCTGGCCCAGTTCGTCGAAGGCCATGACGACCACGGCGGCGCCGTAGCGGCGGCACAGGCGCGCGTGATGACGGAACGGCTCGATCCCTTCCTTCATCGAAATGGAGTTCACCACCGGCTTGCCCTGCACGCACTTCAGGCCGGTCTCGATGACCTCCCACTTCGAGCTGTCGATCATGACCGGCACGCGGGCGATGTCGGGCTCGGAGGCGATCAGGTTCAGGAAGCGGTGCATACAGGCCACCGAATCCAGCATGGCCTCGTCCATGTTGATGTCTATGATCTGCGCGCCGTTTTCGACCTGCTGGCGGGCCACGGCCAGCGCCTCGTCGTACTTTTCCTCGCGGATCAGGCGGGCGAACATCTTGCTGCCCGTCACGTTGGTGCGTTCGCCCACGTTGACGTAGAGCGTGTCTTCGTCGATGTTCAGCGGCTCCAGGCCCGACAGCCGGGTCTTGACCGGAATGTCCGGCACGACGCGAGGCGTCAGCGCGGTGACCTTGTCCGCGATGGCGCGGATGTGGTCCGGCGTGGTGCCGCAACAGCCGCCCGACATGTTCACCAGCCCGGCGCGGGCGAATTCCTCAAGCAATGCAGAGGTATCGGCCGGCGTTTCGTCAAAGCCCGTCTCGGCCATCGGGTTGGGCAGGCCGGCGTTGGGGTACACGCAGACGTAGGTGTCGCAGATCTTGGAGAGCTCTGCCACGTAGGGGCGCATCAGCGCCGCGCCCAGCGCGCAGTTCAGGCCGATGGTGACCGGGCGCGCGTGCCGCACCGAGTTCCAGAAGGCTTCGACGGTCTGGCCCGACAGGATGCGGCCGGACGCGTCGGTCACCGTGCCCGAGATCATCACGGGCAGGCGGATGCCGCGCGCCTCGAACACTTCTTCGGTGGCGAAGATGGCCGCCTTGGCGTTCAGCGTGTCGAAGATGGTTTCGATCAGGACGATGTCGATGCCGCCGTCCAACAGGCCGTTCAGCTGTTCGATATAGGCGACGCGCAATTCGTCGAACGTGACGTTGCGGGCGCCCGGGTCGTTCACGTCGGGCGAGATCGATGCCGTCTTGGGCTGCGGGCCCAGGGCGCCGGCCACGAAGCGCGGCTTGTCCGGCGTGCTGAATGCGTCACAGGCCTCACGGGCCAGCTTCGCCGACACCAGGTTCAGCTCGTAGGCGAGTTCCGGCAGGTCATAGTCGCCCTGCGCGATCGTGGTGGCGCCGAAGGTGTTGGTCTCGATGACGTCGGCGCCGGCTTCCAGGTACTGCCGGTGGATCTCGGAGATCACGTCGGGCCGCACCAGCGACAACAACTCGTTGTTGCCCTTGACGTCCTTGCCGTGGTCGGCGAAACGCTGGCCGCGGAAGTCCGCCTCGCCCAGCTTGTAGCGCTGGATCATGGTGCCCATGGCCCCGTCCAGGATCAGGATGCGCTTGCCCAGCAGGCGGGCGAATTCGCCGCCTTGGGTATAGGCTTCGGGCGGGTACGGCAGGCGGGGATACGACACGGGCAGGTCCGGCAATAGGGTTGGCTTCAGTGGCGAAGATGTGGCTAAAACGCCAAAACCACTGGAAAAACAAGCCCTGATCGTAACAAAACGGGCCCCCTCGCGCCCTCCGGTGATACAGTTTCGGCCCCGAACCGGTGCTTTCGGCGCATCGGGCTTGCAAGAACGCAACACTTGCCAGCCGCGCGCGAAAGGTAAACGGGAAACAGGAAGACGGCCCCCCGGGCCGCCGCGCCGCCCACGAGGCCGCGCGGCACGCCCCCGCCATCCAGCCTGTGCTGCCCCCGCAACGGTCCCCATGCGCGCTTGTCTGCGCCCATGGCAGCCCGATACCGGCCTGTTCGCTCGCCAGGAAGTCCACGCATTGCCGCCGGGTCCGACCGGACCGCTGCGGCGTGGGCATCCTCCCCATCGTGAATGACCTGCGGGGTCGCGGGTCGCATCGAGGTTACGTAGATGAAAGCCCGCTCCATCCGGCGTTACGCCGGCGCCCTGCTCTGCTCCGCTCCGGCCATCGCCGCCGCCCAGCAAACCACCTCCGCCACCCCCGAACTCGACACGATCACCGTCACCGCCCAGCGCGTGCCGACGGACGGCCGCACGCTGCCGGTGTCCATTTCGGTCATCACCGCCGAAGACATCGCCGCCAGCAGCGCCCGCACCATGCAGGACCTGCTGTCGACCCAGGCCGGCATCCACCTGATCAACACCAGCAGCTCCAGCGACAACGCCATCGTCGACCTGCGCGGCTTCGGCATCACCGGCGCCAGCAACACGCTGATCATGATCGACGGCGTCAAGCAGAACACCAACGACCTGTCGGCCCCGGGCCTGGGCGTGGTGCCGCTGGACCAGGTCGAACGCGTGGAAATCGTGCGCGGCAGCGGCTCGGTGCAATACGGCGGCGGCACGACGGGCGGCGTGGTCAACATCATCACCAAGTCCGATTTCTCGAAGGAACCTGTGACCGCCCGCGCCACCGCCACCTTCGGCAGCTACGGCCTGCGCCAGTACGACGCCGCCGTGGCGATGAACAACGAGAAGGTCGGCGTCGACGCCTATCTGCAGTCGCTGCACACCGACGGCTACCGCGACCACAGCGGCGAACGCCGCGAAGGCGGCGGCGGCGGCATCACCCTGCGCCATGACAACGGCTCGATCCGCCTGTACGGCCGCACCACCACGCAAAAGCTGGAACTGCCCGGCCCGCGCCTGATCAGCCCGTCGACCGGCGTGAACGAGTTCCAGGACGACCCGCGCGGCGCGAAGAACGACGTCGACTTCGTCAAGACCACGACCACCACCTTCGGCCTGCAAGTCGAACAGGCGATCGGCGTCGGCATGCTGTACGCCGACCTGTCTACCCGCGAGAAGAAGCTCAACGGCCTGTCGTACGACGGCTTCGGCGACACCCTGCGCGATCAGAAGCTGGAAGAGAACATCGCCAGCGTGCGCTATCGCCTGCCCATCGAGGGCGGCCACAGCCTGGTCTTCGGCGCCGACGCGCAAGAATCCAAGACCACTGCCGACCAGAACGCGTACTACGACTTCGAGCCGTCGAAGTGGCAGTCGCGCCAGCACCAGTACGGTCTCTTCGCCGAAGGCCAGATCCGCGCCACCGACACCACCTACGTGACGGCCGGCGTGCGCCGCCAGTACGCCTCCGACGATCTGGACGTGCTGAGCGGTTCGGGCACGGCTTCCGACCGCAGCAACCACCTGACCGCCTGGCAGCTGGGCGTGCGCCAGGATCTGCCTTCGGGCTTTGGCGTGTACGGCAAGGTCGGCCGCAGCTTCCGCCTGCCCAACGCCGACGAACTGCTGTCGGTGCAGAACCCGCTGGCCCCGCAGACGTCCACCGACAAGGAAATCGGCGTGACGTGGCAAGGCGCCTCGAGCAGCGCCCGCCTGTCGTACTTCCGCTATGACCTGACCAACGAAATCCAGTACAACCCGCTGGCCGACGGCATGTGGGGCCCGGGCACCGGCGCCAACACCAACCTGGACCCGACCCGCCGCCAAGGCATCGAACTGGAAGGCCGCACCGCCGTTTCCAGCAGCGTGACGCTGGATGCCAACCTGACCTGGATGGAAGCGCAATTCCGCTCCGGCACCTACGCCGGCGTGGACCTGGCCGGCAAGACCGTGCCGCTGGCTCCGAAGTGGCTGGCCAACGCCGGCGTGACCTGGCGCCCCACCGACGCCTTCCTGTGGAACGTGTCGGCGCAATATGTCGGCAAGTCGCGCATGGACAACGACCAGGCCAACCAGTTCGACAAGGAATTGGACGCCTACGTGCTGTTCAACACGAAGCTGGCCTACAAGTTCACGCGCAACATCGAAGGCGCCATCGGCGTGAACAATATCTTCGACCGCCAGTACGCCACCTACGGCATCCGCGGCGGCAATGCCTCGTTCGAAATGCTGGGCCCCGTCGCCAACTACAACCTGTACCCGGCGCCGGGCCGCAATTTCTACGCGTCGCTCACGCTGCGCTACTGATGGCGGACATCCGATATAGTCGGCGTACTCCGCTGACCTTATCGGCCCCTGCATGACCTTCGCACGCGCCTTCCCACGCATCGCTCCCGGGCTGTTCCTGGCCCTGGGCGCGATGCTGGCCCATCCGCCGGCGGCTGCCGGCGACTCCGCCCCTCCTATCCAGGTCCAGGACGACAAAGGCCGCACGGTCTTGCTGGCCGAGCCCGCGCGCCGCGCCGTCACCCTGGCGCCGCACGCCACCGAACTCGTCTATGCCGCCGGCGCGGGAGACCGCCTCATCGCGACCATCCGCGGCAGCGACTATCCCCCCGCCGCCCGGCAACTGCCCGTCATCGGCGACGGCACCCAGCCCGATGCCGAACGCGTGGCCGCCGTGCGCCCCGACCTGCTGATCGCCTGGCAACCTGCCGCGGCCGAACCGCTGGCGCGGGTCATGGACAAGCTGGGCGTGCCCGTCTTCTACAGCGACCCGCTGACGCTTGCCGCCATCCCCGACGCCGTGGAACGCATGGGCGCCCTGTTCGGCACCGAGGCGCAGGCGCGGCCCGCCGCCCAGCAGCTGCGCGCCCGCCTGGCCGCCCTGACGGCGCGCTACGCCGGCCGCCGCCCCGTGCGCGTCTTCGTGCAGGCCGGCCTGGACCCCATCTACACGCTCAACGACAGCAGCATCGTCAGTGACGCGCTGCGCCTGTGCGGCGGCGTCAACGTCTTCGGGCAGGCGCCCGTCGTCGCCCCGCAGGTCACGCTGGAAAACGTGCTGGCGGCGCGCCCCGAAGCCGTGCTGGCCGGGGTCGGTCGCCCCGAGGACACCGCCAGGAACCTGGCCGCCTGGCAGGCACTGGGGTTGCCCGCCGCCCGCGCGGGGCATGTCTATGGCATCGACGCCGATGCCCTGTACCGCCCGGGCCCGCGCCTGGTCGACGCCGCCGAGGCCATCTGCGCCGACCTGGACCGGTTGCGCTGAGCCGTCCGCCCCGTTCACCATGATCTGCAAATAGTGGAACGCGGCATTTCAATGGACACGCCTGCCGCGCCACGCCGTGCTTTATCATTCGCTTAGCAAGAATCAGTCAGCCTCCTGCGGGCGCAGCGCTTGCGCCCCCGCCCTTTGAACACCGCCATGACCACACAAGACACCCTCACCATCGCCGGACGCGCCTACTCGTCGCGCCTGCTCGTCGGCACCGGCAAGTACAAGGACTTCGAAGAGACCCGCGCCGCGCTGGACGCCAGCGGCACCGAAATCGTCACGGTCGCCATCCGCCGCACCAACATCGGCCAGAACGCCGGCGAACCGAACCTGCTGGACTACGTCCCGCCGTCGAAATTCACGCTGCTGCCCAACACCGCCGGCTGCTACAGCGCCGACGACGCGGTCCGCACGCTGCGCCTGGCGCGCGAGCTGCTGGACGGCCATGACCTCGTCAAGCTGGAAGTGCTGGGCGACCCGCACACGCTGTTCCCCAACATGCCCGAAACGCTCAAGGCCACCAAGACGCTGGTCGACGAAGGCTTCAAGGTCATGGTCTATTGCACCGACGATCCCATCCAGTGCCGCATGCTGGAAGACATGGGCGCGGTGGCCGTCATGCCGCTGGCCTCCCTGATCGGCTCGGGCATGGGCATCCTGAACCCGTGGAACCTGCGCCTGATCATCGACCAGGCCCGCGTGCCGGTCGTGGTGGACGCCGGCGTGGGCACCGCGTCGGACGCCGCCATCGCCATGGAACTGGGCTGCGACGCCGTCCTGATGAACACCGCCATCGCCGCCGCGCGCGACCCGATCCTGATGGCCAGCGCCATGAAGAAGGGCGTGGAAGCCGGCCGCGAGGCCTTCCTGGCCGGCCGCATGCCCAAGAAGCTGTACAGCGGCGCGCCCAGCTCGCCCACCGAAGGGCTGATCACCGGCGGCCCGGGCGCGGCGAAATGAGCTCCCCCCAATCGGACGGCAAGAGCCGCCCCATCCCCAACGCACTGACCATCGCTGGCGTCGACCCTTCCGGCGGCGCCGGCATCCTGGCCGACGTCAAGGCCATGAGCGCGCTGGGCGCGTACGGCTGCGCCATCATCGCGGCGCTTACCGCCCAGAACACCCAGGGGGTCACCGGCATCTCGCCCGTGCCGCCCGCCTTCGTGGGCCTGCAGATCGACACGCTGTTCACCGACGTGCGCATCGACGCCGTCAAGATCGGCATGCTGGGCCAGCGCCCGGTGATCGAAGTCGTGGCCGAAAAGCTGGCCAAGTGGGCGCCTGCCCACGTGGTGCTGGACCCGGTCATGGTCGCCAAGAGCGGCGACCTGCTGCTGGAAAAGGAAGCGGTGGGCGCCATGCGCGAAGCCATGCTGCCCCAGGCCACTCTTCTCACGCCCAACCTGCCCGAGGCCGGCGTGCTGCTGGAAGAGCGGCCTGTCGAGACCGTCAAGGAAATGCGCCGCGTGGCCGAGCGCCTGCGCAACAAGCTGGCGCATTCGGGCGAACGCTGGGTGCTGGTCAAGGGCGGCCACCTGCCCGGCAACGAGACCATTGACCTGCTGCACGACGGCGACCGCATGATCGAGCTGCCCGGCCACCGCATCGAGACCGTCAACACCCACGGCACCGGCTGCACGCTGTCGGCGGCGCTGGCCGCGCTGTTGCCGCAAACCGGGGACGTACCTGAGGCCGCGCGGCGCGCCAAGGCCTACCTGACCGAAGCCATCCGCCACGCCGAACGCCTGTCGGTCGGCTCGGGCCACGGCCCGGTGCACCACTTCCACGCCTGGTGGTGAGCGCCCGCTAACGGCTGCGGCCTTGCGGTTGCCCCAGCGGCGCTCTCCGGAGCGCCGCTGCCGTTTGGTGACCCGGCGGCGGGGCCGCGATGGCCTGGCGAGCGCATCGCCACGGCCCTGCAGCGACCCCGAGGCGGGCCCGGATTCCCGGCTGAAACATCTGCCGGCGGGGCACGCCGTCACAGGACGCTACGAATCGGTACAATGGCCGGCTGATTCCTCTGTTTTTTCCTGACCGTCATGAACGCTTCGACCCTGCCCGACGTAGAACAAGCCCGCTTCAATATGGTGGAACAGCAGATCCGCCCTTGGGACGTCCTGGACGCCAATGTGCTGCAAGCGCTGTTCGATGTGCGCCGCGAACAATTCGTTCCGCCGGCCCTGCGCGCCCTGGCGTTTTCCGACCTGGAACTGCCGCTGGAAATCAACGCGGTGAATACCCGCCAGACGATGCTCGCCCCCAAGGTCGAAGCCCGCCTGGCGCAAGAGCTGCAGCTGACCAAGTCCGACTGCGTGCTGGAAATCGGCACCGGCTCCGGCTACCAGGCCGCGCTGCTGGGCTATCTGGCCCAACAGGTCACCTCCGTTGAAATTGACAGCCGCCTGGTGACCTTCGCGCAGCAGAACCTGCAGATGAACAACGTCACCAACGTCAAGGTCGAAACCGGCGACGCCCGCAACGGCTGGGGCTCCACGGAATACGACGCCATCCTGGTGACGGGTTCCGTGCCGGTCGTGCCGGACGCGCTGAAGTACCAGCTGCGCGTGGGCGGCCGCCTCGTCGTGGTCGTGGGCCAGGCCCCGGTCATGACGGCCTGTCGCATCACCCGCACCACGGCCGCCAGCTTCGAAACGGTGAACCTGTTCGAAACCGTCATCAAGCCGCTGCGCGGCGCCACGGTGTCCCAGTTCAAGTTCTAACCCCCCACCTTGCCGCCCTGCGCCCGCCCCCTGACGGGGCGCGCGCCTGTCAGGGCGTCCCGGCGTATCGTTGAAAATCATGCGCGTCCGATTGCTTACGGCTTTACTGGTTTTTACCTCTGCCGCAAGCGTCGGCCCGTCGCCCGCGTTCGCGCAGAACCTGATCCAGGTCTGGCAATCGGCCCTGGGCAATGACCCGACCTACGCCGCCGCGCGCGCCAACTACCGCGCCGGCCTCGAAAAAGAGCCGCAGGCCCGTTCGCTGCTGCTGCCCCTGATTTCCGCCGAAGCCGGCGGCGCCTACCAGGAAACGCGCAGCACCCGCGGCCTGGGCGTGTCTTACAGCGGCGGACGCGGCGTCTGGGACCTGGCGCTGACCCAGCCCCTGTTCGACTGGGGCCGCTGGCAGAACTACGAACAATCCAAGCTGATCGTGGCCGACGTCGAAGTCCAGCTTCAGCAGGCCTATCAAGACCTGCTGCTGCGCGTGGCCGACGCCTATTTCAACGTGCTGTACGCGCAGGACACGCTGACCGCCACCGAAGCCGAAAAGGCCGCCGTGGCCGGACAGCTGGAGTCCGCCAAGCGCAATTTCGAACTGGGCAACGCCACGGTCACCGACACCTACGAAGCGCAGGCGCGCTACGACCTGGTGGTGGCGCAGGAACTGCGCTTGCAGAACGACCTGGACGTGCGCCGCGACGAGCTGGCCAAGATCATCGGCACGCCGCCCGGCGCCCTGGCCGAACTGCCTTACGGCGTGCAGCTGCCCGCGCCGCAGCCCGCCCGCGTGAACGACTGGAGCACGCAGGCCGAAGCGTCCAGCCTGGAGGTGCTGCGCGCGCAGCTCCTGACCCGCATCGCCGGCCGCGAGATCCAGATCGCCAAGAGCGGCCACTATCCCAGCCTGAACCTGCGCGCCACCAGCGGCAGCGCCAGCGACGCGGTCATGCGCAA
This sequence comes from Achromobacter sp., assembly GCF_057314935.1. Classification (NCBI taxonomy): domain Bacteria; kingdom Pseudomonadati; phylum Pseudomonadota; class Betaproteobacteria; order Burkholderiales; family Alcaligenaceae; genus Achromobacter; species Achromobacter sp. Next base: position 71,484 of record NZ_DBHKZA010000009.1, on the reverse strand, counting down.
CGCCGCGCCCGGCAAGCCGATCGACAACACGATCGGCGTGGTCCTGTCCATTCCGCTGTACGCGGGTGGCGGCGTGTCGTCGCAAGTGACCGAGAAGGTGCAGCTGGAGCAGAAGGCCCGCTACGACTTCGAGACCGCTCGCCGCCAGGCCGTCCAGGCCGCGCGCCAGTACTACACCGGCGTCACCAGCGGCCTGGCCCGCATCCAGGCGCTGGAGGCCGGTGAAAAGTCCAGCCGCGCCGCGGTGGAGGCCAACCGCACGGGCTACGAAGTGGGCGTGCGCATCAACCTGGACGTGCTCAACGCCCAGCAGCAGCTCTATGCCACCCAGCGCGACCTGGCGCTGGCGCGCTACAGCACGGTGCTCTCGGGCCTGCGGCTGAAAGCCGTCAGCGGCATCCTGGCCGAGACCGACCTGGAAGCCATCAACCGGCTGTTGCGCGACGCGCGCTGATCGATCCGCCCGCGTGAACAAAAAAAGCGGCCTGCAAGGCCGCTTTCTCTTTTCCCGCACGCCGGATCAGGCGCCCTGGATTTTCTTCACCAACGCCGTGGTCGAGCGCTCGAATTCGAAGGGGATCGCCACCGCCCGGCCGCCCCACGTCTTGACGAGCGCGGTTTCGGGCAACTTTTCCATGTCGTAATCGCCGCCCTTGACGATCAGGTCAGGCTTGAGCTCGCCGATCAGGGCCTCGGGCGTGTCTTCGTGGAAGGACGTGACCACGGTCACGAAGCCCAGCGCGGCCAGCAGCGCGGCGCGGTCTTCCATGCGGTTCAGCGGGCGCTCCGCCCCTTTGCCCAGGCGGCGCACCGATTCATCGGTGTTCACCGCCACGACCAGCGTCGCGCCCAGTTGGGCGGCCTGGTCCAGATAGGTCGCATGCCCGCGGTGCAGGATGTCGAAGACGCCGTTGGTGAACACCAGCGGCCGCGGCAGGCGGCCAGCAGCGACGGCGGCGACGCATTCGTCGCGGGACAGGACTTTGGATTCGAAACGGGCGGCGGACATGCGGCGATTATATCCGCCCTCCTGCCGTCCATCCGCCGCCCGAAAGCGGCTTCGGGGCGGCGCCAGGGCCGCCCCGCAAGGCCGGCGATCAGGCGCCGGCCAGGACGATCTTCTTTTCCTTGGGCACCACCAGCGCCGTCATTTCCTTGCGGTAGCGGTTCAGGTCCTTCACCGTTTCGAAGCTGCGGTCCATCAGCTTGGACAGGATGTGCAGGATGCGCGTGGCGACCTTCTGTTCCCAGATGCCGTCAAAGCGGATCTGCGTGTCCAGCCAGTGCTCCAGCCAGCCCGGCTCCGGCAGGCGCGACTGCACCGTATCGTTGGGGAACAGGTCCTTGTTGACGTGCAGGTTGGTCGGGTGCAGCGCCTGCTGGGTGCGGCCGGCCGAGGCCATCAGCACGCCGATCTTCGAGAACGCCAGGCGAGCCTGCTCACTCGTGTCCTGGCCGCGGTCATGCAACGCGCGGCGCATGTACTGCAGATAGGCGCCGGCATGGCGCGCTTCGTCTTGCGCGACGGTCTTGTAGATGGCCTTGATGACCGGTTCCGTATGCCATTCGGCGGCGCGGCGGTACCAGTGGTTCAGACGGATTTCGCCGCAGAAGTGCAGCATCAGGGTTTCAAGCTCGGGCGCGGCATCGAATTCGAAGCGCACGTTGTGCAGCTCTTCTTCGGTCGGCACCAGGTCCGGGCAGAAACGGCGCAGGTATTCGATCAGCACCAGCGAATGCTTCTGCTCTTCGAAGAACCACACCGACATGAACGCGCAGAAGTCGCTGTCGCCGCGGTTGTCGCGCAGGAACATTTCCGTTGCCGGCAGGGCCGCCCATTCGGTGATGGCGTTCATCTTGATCGTCTGGGCTTGCTCGTCGGAAAGCTTGCTGCGATCGAAATCCCCCCAGGGGATGTCGTGGGCCATGTTCCAGCGCACGGCTTCCATGGTCTTGAAGAGTTCAGGATAAAGCATGGTCTGCCCTTGTATTCGTCCCGCTTGTGGGGCGATAAAAATTAATGAATGGCGCGCGCGTCTTTTCGGCGTGACGCTGCATTCATCCACCGCAGCGCTATTTTTCGCCGTCTCCCGCGAAGCTATGATGACCGTTTCATGAATGAAACATGACAGGGTTCGTCTAGATCATCGCGCCGCCTACCGGGTCAAGGCCCATATTGCGACCCCGATCGCAAGAGCCAGCACCCCAACCAGCGCTGCAACCAGCCGGTTGTTTTGTTCCTGGGCGCGCCGCAGGTGAACCATCTCGGCCAGCAGTGCGGGCGAGACGTTCGGGCGGCTCAGGTGGTCATGGACCAGCCTGGGTAAGGCGGGCAGCATCTGAGACCACTGCGCGGCTTCTTTTTCCAGGCTTTGACGCAACCCCTTGAATCCGACGCGCTGACGCATCCAGCGTTCCAGATAGGGCTTGGCGGTCTTCCAGAGATCCAGGTTGGGATCGAGCTGGCGGCCCAATCCCTCGACGTTCAGCAACGTCTTTTGCAGCAGCACCAGCTGCGGCTGGATCTCCACATTGAAACGGCGCGACGTCTGGAACAGGCGGAGCAGCACCTGCCCCAGCGAGATCTCGGACAACGGCCGGTCAAAGTACGGTTCGCACACGGCGCGCACGGCGCCCTCCAGCTCTTCTTCGCGCGTGTCGGCAGGCACCCAGCCCGACTCGATGTGCAGTTGCGCCACGCGCCGGTAATCGCGGTGGAAGAAGGCCAGGAAATTCTGCGCCAGGTAGTTCTTGTCGAACTCGGACAGCGAACCCACGATGCCGAAGTCCAGCGCGATATAGCTGCCCAGCGTGTCGGGGCGGTCCGACACGTAGATGTTGCCCGGATGCATGTCGGCGTGGAAGAAGCCGTCGGTGAACACCTGCGTGAAGAAGATCTCCACGCCCGTGCGCGCCAGCGTCGGGATGTCGATGCCCGCTTCGCGCATGCGCTCGACCTGGCCCACCGGCATGCCGTACATGCGCTGCATGGTGAACACCGTGGAGGCCGTGTATTCCCAGATGACCTCGGGCACGATCAGCATGTCGCCGCGGCCCGACTCCGGGCCGAAATTGCGGCGCAGCTGGCTGCAGTTGGAGGCTTCGCGCACCAGGTCCAGCTCGTCGTGCAGATACTTGTCGAATTCGGCCACGACTTCGCGCGGCTTCAGGCGGCGCCCGTCGGCGCCCAGGCGCTCGATGATGCGCGCCACGATCTTCAACAGCGACAGGTCTTTTTCGATGATGCTCAGCATGCCCGGGCGCAGCACCTTCACGGCGACCTCGCGGCCATCGTGCAGCACGGCGAAGTGCACCTGGGCGATCGAGGCCGAGGCCACCGGGTCCACCTCGAACTGCGCGAACAGCTTCTCGGGCGGCGCGCCCAGCGCGGCTTCGATGCAGGCGGCGGCTTGCGCGGACGGGAACGGCGGCACCCGGTCTTGCAGCAGCGCCAGTTCGTTGGCGATGTCGGCGGGGATCAGGTCGCGGCGGGTGGACAGCACCTGCCCGAACTTCACGAAAATGGGACCCAGCGATTCCAGGGCCAGGCGCAGGCGCTGCCCGCGCGGCTGGCGCGGCCGGGTGCCCAGGCGGATGACGCGCAGCAGGCAGGTCGCCAGCGGATGGTTCAGGCTGGAGAGCACCAGCTCGTCCAGACCATAGCGCAGCGAAACCAGGATGATGCGGAACAGGCGCAGCAGGGGAAACATGGATCAGGCGCCCCGCTTTGCGCTGGCGGCTGCCAGACGGGTTTGCAGGGCGGTGGCCGAACGCGCCAGCGCATCGGCGCGGGCGTTCAGTTCGGCCAGGTCCAGGCGCCATTGCTCAAGCGCCGGGCGGCCGGCCAGCACGCCGCTTTCTTCCGCCAGGTATTCGGACACGTTCTCGGCCAGGCGACGGCCGGCCGTCCGCGCGCCATCAGTCGCAGCCCGGGCACCGCCCACGATGCGCAGCGCGGCGATATCGCCTACCACGCGGGCCAGGGCGTCTTCCGGGTCCCAGCGCAGTTGCTTGGACAGGTCCGCCACCACTTGCGCCAGCGCCGCGTCGCCCGAAATGTGCGTCGCTTCGGCGAAATCGGGCGCCTCGCGGTCTGTGCCCAGGCGCGGCAGGGGCAGCTTTTCCGGGGCGACGGTCAGGGTCACGTCGGGCACCACGGCCGGGTCGGCCTGGGCCGCCAGGCCCTCGCTGTCGATCGTCAGGCCTAGCGTGAAGCCTCCCAGCGCGAAACGCACGGTTTTGCCGGCGTGGCGCGCCAGGCGCTCGCGCGCCCAGTCCTCGCGCCGCAACAAAGCGTTGAGCGCGCTGACAGCCAGTCGCGAGGGAGTCGGCAGGAACGAAAAAGGCAGCATGACGGTCTGCAACGGCCCCGGTGGCGGGGGTTGCCGAAGTTAATGGCTAAATCGGGAGTGTAACGGGTTAGATGGGTGCGTGTTTTGCGGAAAGAACATGGAAAAACCGGCCCTTGGAGGGCCGGTTCAAGCAGATGCCTTGCGGCATCCGCAACGGAGGCGGGAATCGGACCCGGCCGGCCAGCCTTAGCTGGCGAGATCCACCGGGATCTGCTGGATGCCGGCCAGCAGCCAGCCGCCATTGGCAGGCTTGAACAGGTTCCAGACTTCTTCGAAGCGGAAGGCCTCGGCGCCCGGGGCTTCGCGCAGCATGCCGGAGAAGCGCACGCTGGCCAGGTGGCCGTCGGACACGGTTTCGATACCCAGCATCTCGGCGTTCAGCAGGACCACTTCGGTCTTGTTGGGCGCGGCGCCGCGCTCGGCCAGTTGCGGCTTGAGCTCGGTGATCAGGTCGTCGGTCAGGAAGTCGCGCAGGCCATCGGTGCTGCCGCTGTCCCACACGGCCTGGATGCGGACGAACTGCTCCTTGGCCTGCTTCAGGAAGTTCGGCGTATCGAAATCGCCCGGCACGAACCAGTTGTTGTCTTCACCGGCCTTGGGCAGCACGGCCGGCGGAGCCACGGGCGCAGCGGCCACGGGTGCGGCAGCAGCGGCCGGCGCGGCGGCAGCCGGCTTCAGCGCTTCACGCCACATGGGCTGCTGTTGCTGGCCCGGCGCGTTGTTGGCGCCGTTGAAGGCACCTTGCGTCGCGGTGCGCGGCGCGGCGCCACGCAGGCGGCGGATGATGAACATGACGGCGAACACGACCGCGGCGATCAGCAGCGCAGAGCCGAGGAATTCGGCGAACGCGCCCGACAGGCCCATGCTGGACAGCAGGGCAGCGATACCCAGGCCGGCGGCGATGCCGGCGATGGGGCCGAGCCAGCGCGACGCGCCGCTCTTGGCGGCGGCGCCCGCGGCGCCGGCCGTGGCCGCACCCGCGGCTGCCGGCGCCGCGGTGGCGCCTGCCGTGTTGTTCGCTGCAGCCGGAGGCGTCGTGGCCTGGCGTTGCTGGGTCACATTGGAGGATTGACGGCCGACGCTGCTGCCGCCGCCTGCACGACGGGCTTCGGCGTCAAAGGACGCCGTCACCAACGCCGCGCCGGAGATGGCGATGAGCGCCGCGGCGACAAACCGCGAAAAACAGAATTTGTTCATAGAGTTTGCTCCCTCGTACTCGCGCCCCCGCTGCCCCGAGCAGCGGGGAGTCCCACGGACAGCGGGACCATAGTCGCGACTTTTCTTACAGTAATCTGAATGACGTAAGAATAACGGACAAGACGCCAGCCCACAAGTTCCCCGTGGGGTGGCGAAACATCCTATGGACGGGCCCGATTCAGCCCAGGCGCACGCCCTCGTGCAGCGCGGCGATACCGGCGGTCAGGTTGAAGTACTGCACCCGGTCCAGGCCGGCGGTGCGCAGCATGTCGGCCAGGGTTTCCTGGTCCGGATGCATGCGGATGGATTCCGCCAGGTAACGGTAGCTGGCTTCGTCCTTGGCGACTTTCTTGCCCAGCCAGGGCAGCACATTGAACGAATACCAGTCATAGGCCGGCGCCAAGGGCTTGGCCACGCGCGAGAACTCCAGCACCAGCAGCTTGCCGCCCGGCTTGAGCACGCGGGCCATTTCGGCCAGCGCGCGGTCCTTGTGGGTCATGTTGCGCAGGCCGAAGGCCACGCTCACGCGGTCGAAATACCCCGTGGGGAACGGCAGGCGCTCGGCGTCGCAAACGGCGGTGGGCACAAGCAGGCCCGCGTCGGTCAGGCGGTCGCGCCCGACACGCAGCATGGAATCGTTGATGTCGGTCAGCCAGACTTCGCCCGTGGGGCCGGCTCGCTTGGCAAAAGCCTTTGCCAGGTCGCCCGTGCCGCCGGCGATGTCCAGCACCTTCATGCCGGGGCGGATGGCCGCGCGGCCGATGGTGAAGGCTTTCCAGACGCGGTGCAGGCCGGCCGACATGAAATCGTTCATGACGTCGTAGCGCTGGGCCACCGAGTGAAAGACTTCAGCGACTTTGCGGGCTTTTTCGCCTTCCGGCACCGTTTGGAAGCCGAAATGCGTGGATTGCGAATTGGAATCCGCGGAATGTTGCGATTCGGAGGGGTTTTGCATGGTGAATTCCCGATATATCGTTCAATGGTAGCCTATCGGGCACCGGGCGGCGGCCAGTGAACCTGCCCCGGCAGCACCCTGCGGTCACATACCTGAAATATTGCGGCCATACTATCGCAATGTTCGCGCCGCGCCGGCGCTCCGAAGTGTGCCAAATTCGCCATGTCCAGCACTATCCTCGTTGTCGAAGACGAACCCGCAATCCAGGAACTGATCGCCGTCAACCTGTCTTTCGCGGGGCACAAAGTGTTGCGCGCCTTCGACGCCGACCAGGCCCAGACCTTGATCCGCGCCGAACTCCCCGATCTGATCCTGCTGGATTGGATGCTGCCCGGCACGTCTGGCCTGGCCATGGCGCGCAAGCTGCGCAACGACGAGCGCACCCGCGCCGTGCCGGTCATCATGCTGACCGCCAAGGGTTCCGAGCAGGACAAGGTGGACGGCCTGGAGGCCGGCGCCGACGACTACATCACCAAGCCGTTCTCGCCCAAAGAGCTGATGGCCCGCATCAAGGCGGTGCTGCGCCGCCGTGCCCCCCAGCTGACCGACGACGTGATCGACGTGGGCGGCCTGAAGCTGGATCCGGTGACGCATCGCCTGTCCGGCAACAGCCAGTCGCTGCAGATCGGCCCCACCGAATTCCGCCTGCTGCACTTCTTCATGACCCACCCCGAGCGCGTCTTCTCGCGTTCGCAACTGCTGGACCAGGTCTGGGGCGACCACGTGTTCGTCGAAGAACGCACCGTGGACGTCCATATCCGCCGCCTGCGCAAGGCCCTGGAACCCAGCGGCCACGACGCGCACGTGGAAACGGTGCGCGGCAGCGGCTACCGGTTTACGGCACAGCTCCCGACGCGGTAAAACTCCCGCACGATGATCTGGCTGCGCACACTTTTCCTGGTCGCCCTGTGGGCGGTGATTTCGCTGCTGGCGCAATGGCTCATAGGAGACCCGTTGGGCTGGATAGTGTTTTCGGCCGCGCTGACCGCCATGCTGCTTTGGCGCAGCTGGAGGCTGACGCTGGTCTCCCAATGGGCCAACCACCCGGACACCTCTCCCCCCGCCTCCGTCGGGCCCTGGGACGACATCCTCGCCCCCCTCTACCGCTATACCCGCGCCCGTGCCCGCGAACTGGCCGAAACCCGCGACACCATGCAAGGCATGCTGGCCGCCGCCCAGGCCTTGCCGGACGGCGCGGTCACCCTGAACGCGGACTTCCAGATCGACTGGTGCAACCGCATGGCGCGCCAGCACCTGGGCCTGCGCCTGCCGGCCGACCGCGGCCATAACCTGTTGAACCTGCTGCGCGCGCCGGAGTTCGTGGAATACGCGCACCGGCCCGCCTGGCCCGAGCCGATCCTGGTGCGCCTGGGCCAGCACGGCCAGGAACGCCTGATGATGATGCAGCTGACGGCCTACGCCAGCAATCAGCGCCTGCTCATCACCCGCGACGTCACCCAGATCGAACGCCTGGAAACCACGCGCCGCGACTTCGTAGCCAACGTGTCGCACGAACTGCGCACGCCGTTGACCGTGCTGGCCGGGTTTCTGGAAACGTTGCGCGACATGCCGGCCGACGCGCTGCCGGAAGAGCAGCGCGCGCAGTACATCGACATGATGCACGAGCAGGCCCAGCGCATGCAGGCCATCGTGGAAGACCTGCTGACCTTGTCCACGCTGGAATCGTCGCCGGGCAGCGACCCGCGCGCCATCAATATGGGCGCGCTGCTGCAGAAGGCGCGCCAGCAGATCGAAGCGCTGTCGGGCGGACGCCATGTTCTGGAGTGGCACATCGACGACACGCTGGACGTGCTGGGCGCCGAAACCGAGCTGACCTCCGCGCTGTCGAACCTGCTGACCAACGCCGTGCGCTACACGCCCGACGGCGGCACGATCACCGTGCGCTGGGAACGCGAAGCCGACGGCGGCGCGCGCTACAGCGTGCAGGACACGGGCATCGGCATTCCCGCACGCCACCTGCCACGCCTGACCGAACGCTTCTACCGCGTGGACCGCGGCCGCTCGCGCGCCGTAGGCGGCACGGGCCTGGGCCTGGCGATCACCAAGCACATCGCCATGCGCCACGACGCCGAACTGCTCATCACCAGCGAACCGGGCAAGGGCAGCGTCTTCGCGCTGCGCTTCCCCGCAGAGCGCATCGCCATCGACGAGCCCGCGTAAACGTTGCCACGTTGGAACCCTCCGCGCCGTCCGGCGCGGATGGTAAATTCCGGGCCATGCGCATCCTGGTCATCGAAGACGAACCCAAACTGGCCGACTACCTGAAGAAGGGACTGTCGGAACAAAGCCATGTCGTGGACCTTGCCCGCGACGGCGTGGACGGCCTGCATCTGGCGCTGGAAGGTGAATACGACCTGATCGTGCTGGACGTGATGCTGCCGGGCGTCGATGGCTTCGGCATCCTGGCGTCCGTCCGCGCGCAGAAAGACACCCCCATCCTGATGCTGACTGCGCGCGACGCGGTGGAAGACCGCGTGCGCGGCCTGGAAGGCGGCGCCGACGACTACCTGGTCAAGCCTTTCGCGTTTTCGGAATTGCTGGCGCGCGTGCAGGCGCTGCTGCGCCGCGGACGCACGCAGGAGCCCACCCTCTTGCGCCTGGCCGACCTGGAACTGGACCTGGCGCGCCGGCGCGCCCAGCGCGGCGGCCGCCGGCTGGACCTGACCGCCAAGGAATTCAGCCTGCTGGCGCTGCTGCTGCGCCGCCAGGGCCAGGTGCTGTCGCGCACCACGCTGGCCGAACAGGTCTGGGACATGAACTTCGACAGCGACACCAACGTCATCGACGTCGCGGTGCGCCGCCTGCGCAGCAAGCTGGACGACCCGTTCGACGCCAAGCTGCTGCACACCGTGCGCGGCATGGGCTACGTGCTGGAGTCGCGCCCCGAATCGCAACCCGGCCCCCGCCCCGAATGAAGCCGCCGCGCGTGCGTTCGATGCAGGCGCGGCTGACCTTGCTGCTGGGCGCCATCGCGCTGCTGGTTTCCAGCCTGGCCGGCGCCACTCTCTTCTGGGCGCTCAAGCGCGAAGTCGAGCGCCAGGAGATCACCGAGGTCAACGGCAAGCTTGAACTGATCGACCACCTGATCGACATGCAGAACAGCGCCAGCGGCCTGCAGGACCTGGCCGCCACGTTCGACGAGATGCGCGCGGGCCAGGGCCAATTGGGCATCTGGATCGTGGACGCCCAGGGCAAGGCGGTCTATGGCGGCCCCGCCCCGGAAACGCTGGACACCGTGGGCGGACACCAGGTCGTGCTGCAGGCGGCCGACGGCGGCCGCATGCGCGGCCTGCGGGTCGCCATGAACGACCGCATCCTGCCGGGCGCGCAACTGACCGTGGCCGTCAGCACGCGCACCAGTTCGCAGTTCCTGTATGCCTACGGCACGGCGCTGGTGCTGATCTGCGCGCTTTGGGTGGGCGCGACGGTGGTGCTGGCCGCCTGGGCCGTGCGCCGCAGCATGGCGCCCACGCGCCGACTGTCGGAACAGGCCGCGCGCATCCAGCCCGACAACCTGGCGCGGCGCCTGCCGCTGGAAGACACCGACCGCGAGCTGCATGAACTGGTGCGTTCGTTCAATCGCACGCTGGATCGCCTGCAGGCGGCCTACCAGCAGATGGAAGGATTCAACGCCGACGTCGCGCACGAGCTGCGCACGCCGCTTGCCACGCTGATCAACGGCGCCCAGGTCATGCTGTCGTCGCCGCGGGATGCCGCCGAACTGCGCGACGCCCTGGAATCCAACCTGGAAGAGCTTGAAGACCTGAAGAAGCTGGTCAACGACATGCTGTTCCTGGCGCGCGCGGACCGCGGCGAACAGGCCGCCGACCTGGCCCCGGTGTCGCTCGCCGCCGAAGCCCGGCGCGTGGCGGAATACTACGAAGCCACGCTGGAAGAACACGGCGTGCGCCTGCGCTGCGAGGGCGATGCCACGGTGGCCGCCAATTCCGGCCTGGTGCGCCGCGCCCTGGCCAACCTGATCTCCAACGCCATCAAGGCCACGCCCGCGGGGCACGACATCGTGCTGCGCTGCTCGGCGTCGCCGTCGGGCGCGCGGGTGGAAGTGCAGAACCCCGGCCCGCCCATCCCGGCGGCCGACCTGCCCCGCATTTTCGACCGCTTCTTCCGGTCGGGCCAGACGCGCGCGCCGCGCAGCGAGGGCCACGGCCTGGGCCTGGCCATCGTGCGCGCCATCGCCCGCATGCATGGCGGCGACGTGGACGCCGTGTCCGACGGGCGCGGCACGGTGGTGGGCATCACGTTGCGCGGGCCCGTGTCGCCGGCCGCATCCGGGAACATTACAAAACCGTAATCCGGACGACAGAATCGGGTCACCCCGGCTTTCCTACAGTGTCATCACGACCACCCCTCCCAAGGATTCTCGTGAAAGACACCCTGATCCGTTTCACCCAAGCCGCCGCGCTGGCCCTGCTGGTCGCCGGCGCCGCGCAAGCCGCGGGCGAACACGCCGGCCACGGCATGTCCATGCCGGCCGCGTCCACGCCCATCGGCAAGCCGGGCGACGCCGCCCGCGCCACGCGCACCATCGATGTCGACATGACCGACGCCATGCGTTTCACGCCCGACCGCATCGAGGTCAAGGCGGGCGAAACCGTGCGCATCAACGTGCGCAATTCGGGAAAGATCCGCCATGAACTCGTGCTGGGCACCGAGGCCGACCTGAAGGCGCACTACGCCATGATGATGAAAGACCCCGGCATGCGCCACGAAGAGGCGAATGCGGTGTCGCTGGACGCCGGCAAGACGGGCCAGATCGTCTGGCGCTTCGACAAGGCGGGCACCGTGTCCTTCGGCTGCCTGGAACCCGGCCACTACAGCGCCGGCATGAAGGGCGCGGTGTCGGTCCTTTGACGCCCGGCGCCTTCCTTCCATGAGCACATCCCCCCCTCTTGCCCGCCGCCGCTTCGTCCAGGGCCTGGCCGCCGGCGGCGCGCTGGCCGCGCTTGGCGGCTGGCGCGCCGCGTTGGCCTCGCCCGCGCCCGCCAACGAACTGCGCGGCACGGAATTCCATCTGGAAATCGGCGAGACGCCCGTGAACTTCACCGGCGCCGCGCGCATCGGCACCACGGTCAACGGCCAGGTGCCCGCCCCCCTCCTGCGCTGGCGCGAAGGCGACACGGTAACCCTGCATGTCACCAACCGGCTGCGCGAGCAGACCTCCATCCACTGGCACGGCATCCTGCTGCCGACCGAGATGGACGGCGTGCCGGGCTTGAGCTTTCCCGGCATCGACCCGGGCCAGACCTTCACCTACCGCTTCGCGCTGCGCCAAAGCGGCACGTACTGGTATCACAGCCATTCGGGCTTCCAGGAACAGACCGGCCTGTACGGCGCCATCGTGATCGACCCGCGCCGCCGCGACCCCATCGCGTCCGACCGCGACTACACCGTGCTGCTGTCGGACTGGACGGACGAAGACCCGATGCGGCTCTTCAACAAGCTCAAGGTGATGCCCGAGTACTACAACCGCATCCAGCCCAGCGTCCAGAGCCTCGCCGCCGACGCGCAGGAACGCGGCTGGCGCGCCGCGCTGTCCGAACGCCTGATGTGGGAACAGATGCGCATGACGCCGACCGACCTGGCGGACGTGTCCGGCGCCACCTACACCTATCTGACCAACGGCGCCACGCCCTCGGGCAACTGGACCGGGCTGTTCAAGCCGGGCGAACGCATCCGGCTGCGCTTCATCAACGGCTCGGCAATGACGTACTTCGACGTGCGCATCCCCGGCCTGAAGATGACGGTGGTGGCCGCCGACGGGCAGGACGTGCGGCCCGTGGACGTCGAGGAATTCCGCATCGGCGTGGCCGAGACCTACGACGTGATCGTCGAGCCGCAGGACGAGCGCGCCTATACGATCTTCTCGCAGGCGATGGACCGTTCAGGCTTTGCCCGCGCCACGCTGGCGCCGCGCGCCGGCATGCAGGCCGACGTGCCCGCGCTGGACCGCGTGCAGTTGCTGGGCATGATGGACATGGGCATGGCGCACGACATGGGAGGATCAGGCGGCATGTCCGGCATGGACCACGGCGGGCACGGTGCCTCGGCGGCCGGGCAAGGCGGCATGGTCGAGGTCAAGCACCCTTACCCGACCGAACGCGGCGTCAGCAATTCCATGCTGCCCGACGTGGTGTCGACGCGGCTGGACGACCCGGGCGTGGGCCTGCGCGACAACGGCCGGCGCGTGCTGACCTATGCGGACCTGCATTCCATCCGAGAACCCGAGGACAACCGCGCGCCGTCCCGCGAAATCGAACTGCACCTGACGGGCAACATGGAACGCTACATGTGGTCGTTCAACGGCGTGAAGTTCTCGGACGCCAAGCCCATCGTGCTGCGCTATGGCGAGCGCGTGCGCTTCGTGCTGGTCAACGACACCATGATGACCCACCCGATCCATCTGCACGGGCTGTGGAGCGACCTGGAGTCGCCCGACGGCGCCTTCCAGGTGCGCAAGCACACGATCACCCTCAATCCGGCGCAGCGGCTGAGCTACCGCGTCAGCGCCGATGCGCGCGGGCACTGGGCCTACCACTGCCACCTGCTGTATCACATGGAGGCCGGCATGTTCAGAGCGGTCGTGGTGGAGTAAGCGATGACGACGCAACACAACCTGCTGGGCGCCTGCGCTCTTGCCCTGACGCTGGGCGCCGCGGGCGCCCACGCGCAACCCGCCGCGATGGATCACGCCGCGATGGACCATTCCAGCATGCCCGGCATGGATCACGGCGCCATGAGTCCTGCCCCGGCTCCCGCCGCCATGGATCACGCCGCGATGGGGCATGGCGCCGCCCCCGACTCGGACGCGCCGCCGGTCGGCAGCCTGCCGAGCAGCGACGGCGCGGGCGAACGCGGCTACGACAGCTACGGCATCCACCCCCACATGATGGACAACGCGTCCACCTGGCAAGTGCTGTTCGACAAGTTCGGCGTCACGCGCAACCGCGACGGCGAAAACGCGCTGGACTGGGACGGCCGCTTCTGGTTTGGCTCGGCCACCGACCGCCTGCTTATCAAGAGCGAAGGCGAACGCGAAAGCGGCGGCGGCTCGGAAGGAAAGGTCGAAGGCTTCTGGAGCCACGCCGTGTCGCCCTTCTGGAACCTGCAGCTGGGCGCCCGCCGGGACATCGGCACCGGCCCCAAGCGCAACTGGGCCGCGTTCGGCATCGAAGGCCTGCTGCCCTACAACATCGAACTGGAGACGACCGCCTATGCGGGATCGTCCGGCCGCACGGCACTGGCGATCAAGGCCGAGTACGACCTGATGCTGACGCAGCGCCTGATCTTCACGCCGGAACTCGAAGCCAGCCTGTACGGCAAGCGCGACCCCGAACGCGGGATCGGATCAGGCCTGTCCACAGGGTCGCTCTCTTTGCGGCTACGCTATGAGGTCACGCGGGAGTTCGCCCCTTACCTTGGCGTCTCCTTTGAACGGAAGTTCGGCCAGACCGCCAGCTATGCGTCGGACGCCGGAGCCAGCCGGTCCCAGACGGCCGTCATGGCGGGCGTCCGGTTCTGGTTCTGACCCGGCGCCACGCCCCTCATATCAATAAGGAGCCTCATGAACATTTCCCGTATCACGCGCCGCGTGGCCCTGGCCGCGGCCCTTTGCGCCCCCGCCTTCGCCACCGCGCAAACGCCCGCCAAGGTCGAAGTCTGGAAGACGCCCACCTGCGGCTGCTGCGAAGATTGGGTCAAGCACATGCGCGACAACGGCTTTGCCGTCACCACGCACGATGTGCAGGACACCGGCCCTATCCGCCGCAACGCGGGCATGGCCGATTACGGGTCGTGCCATACCGCGGTGGTGGACGGCTATGCGCTGGAAGGCCACGTGCCCGCCAGCGACGTGCGCCGCCTGCTCTTGGAAAAGCCCGACGCCGCAGGCCTGGCCGCCCCCGGCATGCCGCTGGGTTCGCCCGGCATGGACGGCCCCGAATACGGCGGCCGCAAGACGCCGCACGACGTGTTGCTGGTGGACAAGCGCGGCGGGGCCAAGGTTTTCCAGGCGTACCGCTGAAACAATTCATCCACACCGCCCCAATGGCTACTCCTTGCACTGCAGCAAAAATGCGCCACAATAAATAAAACGCATTCTTCACCCACCCCTTGGCAGTCATGGCAAAAATCGTCCTGTTCGAGAACATCCATCCGAGCGCGCGCGCGGTCTTCGAAGCCGCCGGCTACACCGACATCGTCACGCACGCCGCGGCCCTGCCGCCGGCGCAAATGCAGGAAGCCCTGCGTGGCGTGCACGTGGCGGGGATCCGTTCTCGCACGCACCTGGACGCCGCCTTGCTGTCCAGCCCGGACCTGCGCGTCGTGGGCTGCTTCTGCATCGGCACCAACCAGGTCGACCTGGATGCCGCCATGCAGCGCGGCGTCCCGGTGTTCAACGCGCCCTTCTCCAACACCCGCTCGGTCGCCGAGCTGGTGCTGGGCGAAGCCATCCTGCTGCTGCGCCGGATTCCGGAAAAGAATGCGCGCGTGCATCTGGGCCATTGGGACAAGAGCGCCTCGGGCGCCTTTGAAACCCGCGGCAAGACGCTGGGCATCGTAGGCTACGGCAATATCGGTTCGCAGATCAGCACCCTGGCCGAGAGCCTGGGCATGCGCGTCATCTACCACGACGTGGAAGCCAAGCTGCCGCTGGGCAACGCCCGCCCCGCCGGGACGCTCAACGACCTGCTGGAACAGGCGGACGTGGTGACGCTGCACGTGCCGGGCGGCAAGTCCACCGAAAACATCATGAACGCGGAGACGATCGGCCGCATGCGGCGCGGCGCGATCCTGATCAACGCCTCGCGCGGCACGGTGGTGGACATCGACGCCCTGCACGCCGCGCTGAAGTCCGGCCACCTGGCCGGCGCCGCGCTGGACGTGTTCCCCACCGAACCCAAGGGCGCGGACGAACCGCTGGCCAGCCCGCTGATCGGCCTGCCCAACGTCATCCTGACCCCGCACATCGGCGGCAGCACGCAGGAATCGCAGGAGAACATCGGCCGCGAAGTGGCCGAGAAGCTGGTGCGCTTCATGCAGGCCGGCACGACCAAGGGCGCGGTCAACTTCCCCGAACTGCCCTACCTGGAGCCGGCCGGCGCCACGCGCATCCTGCACGTGCACCGCAACGCCCCGGGCGCGCTCGGCACGCTGGACAACCTGATGGCGCAGCACGGCCTGAACATCGTCAGCCAAACGCTGCAGACCAAGGGCCAGATCGGCTACGTGATCACCGACGTGGAAGGCCAGGTCGACGACCTGGTGATGACCACGCTGCGCAATCACCCGATCACGGTCCGCTGCGACCGGCTGTAGGATGGGTCAAGCGCGGGGGTCCTGATGCAAGGACTCCGCTTTCGAACGCGCGCTACCCATCAAGCGGCGGTTGTGTTGTGGCTGAATCAGATAAGAAATGCGGCGTTGCTTGATGGGTTGCGCGCGCTAGGCATTCGGGTTCTTGGCCGGATGATCTCGCGCTTCACCCGCCGCTAGTCGGCCGCCGCCGCCATCAGGCATTCCGCCATTTTTTCGCGCACGCTGCCGGCATCGAACGGAAGGCGGCCGATGATGCCGATCTCGCGGTGGAAGGCCTGTTCGCCCAGCGGCACGAGCCGCAGGCCCGTCATGTCCAGGCGCCGCAATTTCGGCAGCAGGGCCACGCCCAGGCCGTGGCGCACCATGTTGGCGATGGCCTCGATCTCATCCAGTTCCACCGCCTCGTGCACGTTCAGGCGGTGCTTCTTCAAGAAGATGTCCACCACCCGCCCGCCGAAGGACGCCCGGTCGTAGCGGATGAAGGGTTGCGCGGCCAGCAGTTCGCGCCAGGGCGCGTCCGGCAAGGAGGCCGGCACGGCCAGCATCACCGGCTCGCTCAGCAGGCGATGCCAGCCCAGCTCGGGCGGCAGCGTGAACGGCGGACGGATCAGCACCGCCATATCCACCTCGCCGGCATCGACTTGCCCCAACAGCGATAGCGACACGCCGGGCACGATGCGCACCCGCACATCCGGGTAGACCGCCCGGAAACGCCCCAGCGCGTCCACCAGCAGGTCCTGCTGCACCGAGGCGATCGCCCCGATACGCAAGGATCCGCTGACCTGGCCCGCCCCCGCCGTCGTGACCATGCGTTCGGCCATGGCGACCAGTTCTTCGGCCTGCGGCAGCATCTCGCGGCCGTGGGCGTTCAGCACGGCGGCCCGCGCCCCGCGGTCGAAAAGCTCGATGCCGAGGTATTCCTCCAGGCGCTTGATCTGGGCGCTGACGGCCGACTGCGTCAGGCCCAGGTGGGCGCCCGCGCCCGTGAACGTCCCGTCGCGCGCCACGGCGATGAAGGTTTTGAACTCTTTGATCACGATCAATAATTTTGATGCTAAGACACAAAAAATATCGTTTTTCAATCAAAAAAACAATACCTAAACTATGCCCTGGTGCTAAAGGCCGCCCGCAAGCGCGGCAGCCGGTAAGCCATCATCTTTTTTGAACACCCCGGAGTTTTTCATGACCGCCCAAACCAACCTGCCGCCGTTCCACCTGGCCTTCCCGGTCCGCGACCTGGCCGAAGCCCGCGCCTTCTACGGCGAAAAGCTGGGCTGTCCGGAGGGCCGCAGCTCGCCCGAATGGATCGACTTCAACTTCTACGGCCACCAGATCGTCGCCCATCTGGCGCCCAGCGAATGCGGCCACAAGGCCACCAGCGCCGTGGATTCCCACAACGTGCCGGTCCGCCATTTCGGCGCCGTGCTTTCCATGGAACAATGGGAAGCCATGTCCAAGCGCCTGATCGACGCAGGCACCGAATTCGTCATCGAGCCCTACATCCGCTTCAAGGGCGAAGTGGGCGAACAGGCCACGATGTTCT
Source organism: Achromobacter sp. (assembly GCF_057314935.1). Classification (NCBI taxonomy): domain Bacteria; kingdom Pseudomonadati; phylum Pseudomonadota; class Betaproteobacteria; order Burkholderiales; family Alcaligenaceae; genus Achromobacter; species Achromobacter sp. Next base: position 54,080 of record NZ_DBHKZA010000009.1, on the reverse strand, counting down.
TCCTGGACCCGTCGGGCAATGCGCTGGAATTCAAGGCCTTCAAGAACATGGATTCCTTGTTCGCCAAGTAATCCTCCGCCAGAGGTTTCGTGCCGTTGAACGCGCTTTCAGAACCCCCTTCTCCGGCCGAAACCCCCTGGCGCATCCAGCCCCAGGGCGACCGCTGCCTGATCATTTCCTTTGGTGACCGGATCGACGCCGCGATCGGCCGGACCTGTCTGGCCGCGGCGCGCAAGCTGCGCGACGCGCGATTGCCCGGCGTCACCGACGTGGTGCCGTCGTTCGTGGCGGTGGCGGTGCATTACCGGCCCGACGGCCAGGGCAACGGCCCCACCTGTACCAGCCTGACGGCCCGCATCGGCGCCTTGCTGGGCGAGGGCATCACGGCCGACGCCCTGGACGGCCGCCAGATCGACGTCCCCGTCTGCTATGGCGGCGCGCACGGCCCCGACCTGCCCGACGTGGCGCGGGCGGCCGGCGTGACGGAAGACGAGATCATCGCCCTGCACAGCCAGCCCCGCAGCATGGTCTTCATGCTGGGCTTCGCGCCGGGCCACGCCTACCTGGGCGTGCACGATGAAAAGCTGAATATCCCGCGCCGGCCCTCGCCGCGCACCGCGGTGCCCGCGGGCGCCGTGGCGGTGGCCAACCGGCAGACCGTGATCTACCCCAACCGGCTGCCCGGCGGCTGGAACATCATCGGCGCCACGCCGTTGACGCTGTTCGATCCCGCCCGCGAGCCCGCCTCCCTGCTTCAACCCGGTGATTCGGTCCGATTTGTGCCGATCAGCCCGCAGGAGTTCGACCGCATCCGGGAAGCCCGGCCATGAGCGTGACCGTGATCAAGCCCGGCATGCTGTCCAGCTTCCAGGACCGCGGCCGCGACGGCTACCAGCATGAAGGCATTCCGGCCGCAGGCGCCATGGACGAACGCGCGCACCGCCTGGCCAACGCCCTGGCGGGCAACGCCGGCGACCCGGCCACGCTGGAAATGACCCTGCTCGGCCCCACGCTACGCTTTGACGCGCCCACCTGCTTCGCGCTGGCCGGCGCGGACCTGGGCGCAACCCTCAATGGCCAGGACATCCCGATGCACCGCCCGCTGGTGGCGCGCGCGGGCGATACCCTTGCCTTCGGCGCTCGGCCGGCCGCGGGCGTGCGCGGCTACCTGGCGGTGCACGGCGGCTTTGCGCTGCCTGCGGTCATGGGCAGCGAAACCACCTACCTGCGCAGCGGTTTCGGCGGATTCCAGGGCCGCGCGCTGGCCAAGGGCGACCAGATTCCGTTGCGCGCGCCGCTGGCCGACCAGGACTTGGACGCGCTGCAGTCGGCCCTGTGGGACATCGGGGCCTATCTGCCCGGTACGCTGCGCGGCCAGCGCCGCGGCGCCATCCGCTTCCTGCCCGGCCGGCACTGGGACGCCTTTTCGGCTGCTGCGCGCCAAGCCTTCACGGACGCGGAATTCCGCGTGAGCCCGCAATCCGACCGCATGGGCTACCGCCTGCTGGGTCCGGCGCTGCCGATGGACACGCCCCGCCAGATGCTGTCGGAAGCCGCCAGTTTCGGCACCGTGCAGGTGCCCGCGGGCGGCGAAGCCATCATCCTCATGGCCGACCGGCAAACCACGGGCGGCTATCCCAAGATCGCGCAGATCGCCACGGTGGACCTGCCCGCCCTGGCGCAATGCGCGCCCGGCCAGACCCTGCGCTTCCAGCCGATCGGACTGGACGAGGCGCAACGCCTGGACGGCGAGCGCGAATACGCATTCCTCCAACTGCAAGCGGCGCTGGAACCCCTGCGCGCGCTGCTTGCCCCGGCAACAAGGAAACCGCAATGACCTCCCGCATCGATATGAACTGCGACATGGGCGAAAGCTATGGCGCCTGGACCATGGGCAACGACGCCGCGGTGCTGCAATACGTCAGCTCCGCAAACATCGCCTGTGGCTTTCACGGCGGCGATCCCGCCACCATGCGCAAAACGGTGGCGGCGGCGGTGAAGCAAGGCGTGGCGCTGGGCGCGCATCCCAGTCTGCAGGACCTGGCGGGCTTTGGCCGCCGCGTCATCCAGATCACGCCGGACGAAGCCTATGACATCGTGGTCTACCAGATCGGCGCGCTGGCCGGCGTGGCGGCTTCCCAAGGCGCGCGGCTGCATCATGTGAAGGCGCACGGCGCGCTGTACAACATGGCCGCCCGCGACGAGGGCCTGTCGCGCGCGATCTGCCAAGCGGTCAAGGATGTGGACGCCTCGCTGATCCTGTACGGCCTGGCGGGCAGCAAGCTCATCGACGCGGCGCGCGCCATCGGCCTTGCGGCCGCCAGCGAGGTGTTCGCCGACCGCTCCTACCAGGACGATGGTTCGCTGACGCCGCGCACGCGCGCCGGCGCCATGATCGAAGACCTGGACCTCGCCGTGGAGCAGGTGCTGGGCATGGTGCGCGAGGGCAAGGTGCGTTCGATCGACGGGCGCGACGTGCCGGTCCAGGCCGACACGCTCTGCATCCATGGCGACCAGCCCAACGCGCTGCTGTTTGCCAACGGCATCCGCCGGGCGCTGGAACAAGCGGGCATCGAGGTCCGCACGCCGGCCCGGGTTTGAATCCTGCCGGCCGGGCGCGCGGGCTCGGGCCGGATCAGGCCCGGATCAGGCCCGGCCATAGCGCGGCGCCAGGTCTTCGGCAGCCTGGTCGGCCGCGTCGCGGTACGACTGCAGGATGCCCGGCAGCACTTCCACCACGTAGCTGCGCGTCAGGTCCGCCGCGCGCTCGAAATCGCGGCCGGCCAGGGCTTGCGTGATGCCCTGCGTGTACACCTGCAGCGTGTTGGTTTCCATCGAGCGCCTGGCCAGCAGGTAACGCAGCGGCTCCACCTGTTCGTAGAGCTTGCTCAGCATGCTGGTGAGCGGCGTGTTGCCCGTGTAGCGGGCACCGGCCAGATAGAACTCGCGCGAGGCCGCGATGCAGGCGCGGATGTCGCGCTTGGCCACCGCCGCCGCGATAGCGTCGTCATAGCTGCGCAATTCAGCCACCAGCGGCGCCAGGTCGCGCATGTCCGCCAACTGGCGGATGCAATACGCCTCCAGCTCCGCGCGCAACATGTAAAGGTGGCGGATCTGCGTTTCGGTATAGAGGGTGACCCTGAAGCCCTTGCGTTGGATATGCGTGACCAGGCCGCTCAGTTCCAGCAGGCGCAGCGCTTCCCGGATCGGGCTGCGGCTGGTGCCGAAACGCTGCTCTAGTTCTTGCTCCCGCAAGGGCTGCCCGGGCCGGATAGTGCCATCCACTATCAACTCACGAATCTGTTCCTGAAGGAAATACGGAATCGTGGCGGGCGCTTTGACGTCCAATCGGCTCCCCTTGTACTGCGTGATGCATGTATGAGACAGGGAGAAGATACTAGAAATCTATTGAAACACAAATAAGAATATTGTTGCAGAGGCGAAAACCCCGTCCACGGCGCCCCAGCCGGCAGCTCAGTGCCAATCGTCGCGGTAGACGAACTTCGGCATCTGCCAATTGAAGCGCAGGGCCAAGAGGCGCAAGGCGAGGCCGACCGCCAGCGCCAGGGGCACGGCGGCATTGGCCGACAATCCCAGCGACTGGCCGCCCAGGTACAGCGCGCCGGTCACGACCGACACGCTGGCGTACAGCTCCTTGCGGAACAGCAGTGGCACTTCGTTGCACAGCACGTCGCGCAGCACCCCGCCTGCGCAACCGGTGATCATGCCGCTGATCAGCACCACCGTGATCGGCAACTGCATCAGCTGCGCCACCTGGCAGCCGATGACGGTGAACGCCACCAGTCCCAGCGCGTCGGCCAGCAGGAACACGCTGCGCAGCCGCCGCATCACGGGTGCGATCAGCGCGGTCAGGATCGCGGCGCCCCCCGTCATCCACAGGTATTCCGGGTGGACGACCCAGGTCAGCGGGTAGTGCCCCAGCAGCACGTCGCGCAGCGACCCGCCGCCCAGCGCCGTCACGCAGGCGATGATGCACACGCCCATCCAGTCCATGTCGCGCCGGCCCGCCGACAGCGCCGCGGTCATGGCTTCGGCCACGATGGCGACGAGGTACAGCGTGTGCAGCAAGGCGGGTGAAATATCGGAGAACATGGGGGAAGGCGGGAGAAGACGGTGATCGGGCCGGAACGGGGCCGGGCTCAGGGTACGGCAGGCCCCATTGTATTGATCCTGATCTTGCGCAAGCCGCCATTGCCTGCGGGCGCCCCATCCCGTACGCTGGACCGTGCGTTGATATCAATCAATCCCCGGCCCGCGTCGCGGCGGGACAATGGGGACATGCCCTGACGGGCGGTAACAGCCAGGCGACGCGGACGCGGGAGCCGACACCCTGGCGTCAACCGGGAGATAACGTATGACACAGCAAACTGGTCCCATCCTGTTGGCCACGGACCTGAGCGCGCGGGGCGACCGCGCCCTGGATCGCGCGCTGCAGCTCACCAAAGCGCTCAATACCAAGCTGATCGTCCTGCACGTCATGGAAAGCCATTCCACGTCGGCCCGCCTGACCACGCCGGTCTGGCGGCGCCTGTCCTCCGACCACAAGGCCCTGGCCGAACGCGAGCTGGCCGAAGACCTGGCCGCCGCCGACGTGCCGTTTGAAGTCGTCGTGGTGTCGGGCGATCCGCTGTCGCACATCATGGAAACGGCGGACAGCTTCGGCTGCTCGCTGATCGTCACCGGCACCGCCCGCGACGAAACGCTGGGCCGGCTGCTGCTGGGCACGACCGTCGAAAAGCTGGCCCGGCAGGCGCGCCAGCCGGTGCTGGTGGTCAAGACGCGCCCGCGCAAGCCCTACCACGACGTGCTGGTCGCCACCGACTTCTCGCCCGGTTCGCGCCAGGCCTTGCGCGCGGCGCTGCAACTGGTGCCCGACGCCAACCTGACGCTGTTCCACGCCTATGACGTGCCGTTCCAGGGCAAGACGGTGCCCGACGACGCCATCACGCGCAGCTTCTACAAGGGCGCCGAGCAAAGCGCGCGGGAATTCACGGCCGAAACGCCCGAGCTGGCCGGCCTGACCCCGAACGTCGTGCTGGAACCCGGCCAGCCCGAAACGGTGCTGTCGGAATACTCGTTCAACCACCGGTCCGATCTGGTCGTGACAGGCACCCACGGCCGCACCGGCATCCTGCGCACCGCCATCGGCAGCGTGGCCGAACGGCTGCTGGAATCCCTGCCCAGCGACGTGCTGATCGTCCGGTTGACGCAGGATGGGTGAAGCCGCGCGGGTCCTTAGGCAAGAAGCTTGACCGAGCAGGATGGGTGGAGCGCGAGGGTCCTTAAGCAAGAATATTGCCGCCCAGCGCGCGCAACCCATCGCCTCTCTGCTTTATGCCTGGTCGCCCTGCCGTTCCATGGTTTCGATGGTGCCGCGCAGGACCTTCAGCAACACCAGGCCGGGCAATGCGATCAACACGGTCAGCAGGAAAAAGCCCGGCCAGCCCATGTACCCGACGAGCGGCGGCGTCAGCGGCCCGGCCAGATAGGTGCGGCCCACCGCCGACAGCGCCGACAGCAGCGCGAACTGCGTGGCGGAGAACCGCTGGCGGCACAGCGCCATCAGCAAGCCGACGAAAGACGCGGTGCCCAGCCCGCCGCACAGGTTCTCGATGCCGACGCCCGTCGCCATCAGCCACAGGTTCTTCGGGCTGATGGCGATCAGCCAGTACGCCAGGTTCGACACGGCCTGCAGCAGGCCGAAGACCATCAGCGACCGATACAGCCCCCAGCGCGACATCAGCGATCCGCCGGCCAACGCGCCCACGATAGTGGCGGCCAGCCCCAGCACCTTGTTCACCGTCCCGACTTCGGTAGGCGTGAAGCCCGCGCCGCGGATCAGGAAGGTGGTGGACAACGCGCCCGCGAAGGCGTCGCCCAGCTTGTACAGCACAATCAGCAGCAACACCGCCAGCGCGCCGCGCCGCGTGAAAAATTCGTGCAGCGGTTCGCCGACCGCCTCGCGCAGGCTGCGCGGCGCACGGGCGACGTGTTCGGGTTCGGGCGCCAGCAAGGTCGCGACCGAGCACAGCAGCATCAGGCCGCCCATCAGCACATAGGTGTAGCCCCAGCCGATCCACTGATCCGCCAGGATCAGCGCCAGCCCGCCGGAGGCGATCATGGCCAGCCGGTAGCCCATCACCTTGATGGCGGCCCCAGCGCCGCGTTCCTCCTTGCGCAGCACGTCCGTGCAATAGGCGTCGAACGCGATGTCCTGCGTGGCGGAAAGAAAGGCCACCAGCACCGCCAGCATGGCCAGCGGCATGAGCGCCGACGACGGCGACAGCATGCCCATCGCCATGATGGTCACGGCCAGCAGCAACTGCGTCACCAGCATCCAGCCGCGGCGCCGGCCCAGCAAGGGCGGCACGAACCGGTCGACGAGCGGGGCCCAAAGGAATTTGATGGTGTAGGCCGTGCCTACCAGGGTGAGGAAACCGATTTCCTGCAGCGGCACGCCTTCAACGGTGGCCCAGGCCTGCAAGGTTCCGCTGGTCAGGGCCAACGGCAGTCCGCTGGCAAAGCCCAGGACCAGCAAGGGGGCCACGCGGGGGCTGGTGTAGACGTTGGATACAGCGGTAATGACGGTCTCCTGAAACACAGCCGGCGTGGCGCAACAGACGTCGCGCCGCGGGCTCCCGGCATTTTAGGGCCTGTTGGCCCGCGCCGTCAGGACGATCGGTGTCGGAATGTCAGGGGGACGCGAAGCGGTACACCGCCAGCGTGCTGCGCCAGCTGGGGAACAGCTTCACCTCGCGGCCTTCGTTGAAGGTCGCGCGTTCCAGGATGCGCAGGTCCACGACGCCGGCCAGCTGTTCAAAGTCGCGCAGCGTGCACAGGTGGATGTTCGGCGTGTTGTACCACTGGTAGGGCATCTGGCCCGTCACCGGCATGCGGCCGCGCAGGATGGCCCAGCCGTGCGGCCAATAACCGAAGTTGGGGAAGGACACGATGCCGTAGCGCGCCACGCGGGCCATCTCGCGCAGGATGTGCTCGGTGCGGTGCATGGACTGCAAGGTCTGCGACAACACCACGGTGTCGAACTGCTTGTCGTCGAACAGCGCCAGGCCGTCTTCCAGGTTTTGCTGGATCACCTCGACCCCGCGGCGCACGCAGGCGATCACGCAGGTATCGTCCAGTTCGACGCCCGCGCCGCGCACCTGGCGGTGGTCGCGCAGGTGCGCCAGCAGCGCGCCGTCGCCACAGCCCAAGTCCAGGACGCGGCTGCCGGGCTCGATCCAGCCGGCGATGCGCGCCAGGTCGGGCCGCAGCGCGCTGTGGGCATAGCGGGGGGTCACAGGGGTCATTCGGAGCGTCCTTCGGTCGGGGCGGCAGCGCCGCCAAGCCCAAGCTCGCGCGCGATGCGTTCGTAATAGCCGCGAACCACGGCATGGTAGCGCGCATCTTCCAGCAGGAAGGCGTCGTGGCCATGCGGCGCGTCGATTTCGGCGTAGGTCACGGGGCTGGCGTTCTTCAGCAGCGCGCGCACGATCTCGCGCGAACGCTCGGGCGGAAAGCGCCAATCGGTCGAGAACGACACCAGCAGGAAATCGGACTTGGCCGGTGCCAGCGCGCGCGCCAGATCGCCGCCGGTCGTGCGGGCCGGATCGAAATAATCCAGCGCGCGCGTGATCAGCAGATAGGTGTTGGCATCGAAGTAGCGGGTGAACTTTTCGCCCTGGTAGCGCAGGTACGACTCCACCTCGAACTCGACATCGTAGCCGTAGTGGTAGGCGCCGTTCTCGGCGGGCGCGCGTTGCGCGCGGCCGAATTTCTCGGCCATGTCGTCGTCCGACAGGTAGGTGATGTGGCCGATCATGCGCGCCACCGACAGGCCGCGCCGCGGCACGGTGTCTTGCGCGTAGTAGTCGCCGCCGTGGAAGTCCGGATCGGTGATGATGGCGCGGCGCGCGACTTCATTGAAGCCGATGTTCTGCGCCGACAGGCGCGGCGTGCTGGCGATCACCACGCAATTGGCCACGCGGTCGGGCAAGGTGATGGCCCAGCTGAGGGCCTGCATGCCGCCCAGGGATCCGCCCATCACCGCCGCGAAGCGCTCAATGCCGAAGTGGTCGGCCACGCGGGCCTGCGCGCGCACCCAGTCTTCCACCGTCAATACCGGGAACGCGGCGCCCCAGGGATTGCCGGTGGCGGGATTGATGCTGGCCGGGCCCGTCGACCCGAAGCATGAGCCCAGGTTGTTGACGCCGATCACGAAGAAGATATTGGTGTCCACCGGCTTGCCGGGGCCGACCATGTTGTCCCACCACCCCACGTCGCTGGGATTGTCCGCCGCCAGCCCCGCCACGTGGTGCGAGGCATTGAGCGCATGGCAGATCAGGACCGCGTTGGTGCGCTGGGCGTTCAACGTGCCATAGGTCTCCACGGCAAGTTCGTAGGCGGCCAGCGACTGGCCGCTCAACAACGGCAGCGGCTCATCGAAACGGATGAAAGTGGGTGCGACAAGACCGACGGAACCGGGATCAACGGAGTCGGAAGTCGTGACGGTGGCGGGAACGAACCCGCTGGCCGAATCACCGGCCAAATGTTGGGCAGGAGTGGTCATACGGACCTCTTTAGCTGGATTTATTGGAAGGCGCCCGCAAGCGGATCAGGCAAATCGGCGCCGAAATATGGGTGATGCAATCTGTACTGCGAAAAGAATTCTAGCACTGCTTGCGGACGCGGCCGCAGCCTGCCCGCCGGTGGGACAATAGCTTGACCGGCGGCGGCGCCCAATGGACGCGGCGCGCCCCCCTGACAGGAAAGATATGGCTCACATCTATCTGGACGAACTTCAACACCTGGCGGCGGCCGGCCTGGCCGCCGCCGGCGCCAACCCGGCGATGGCCGACAGCACCGCCCGCGCGCTGGTCTTCGCGGAAAGCCAGGGTCTCAGCTCCCATGGCCTGTCGCGCGTGCCGTTTTACGCCGGCCACCTGCGCGCGGGCCGCGCCATCGGTTCAGCAGTGCCGCGCATCGTGCACGAGCGCGGCGGCGCCGCGCTGATCGACGCGGGCTCGGGCTTGGCGTTCCCGGCCTGCGCCCTGGCCGTGGAGCAGGCCGCCACGCGCGCCCGCGAACACGGCATCGCCTTCATCGGGGTAGCCAACAGCCACCATTTCGGCGAAGCCGGCTACCACCTGGAAGCCTTGGCCGATGCCGGACTGGTGGCGCTGGCGCTCAGCAATTCGCCGGCCGCCATGCCCGCCTGGGGCGGCAAGCGGCCGCTTTTCGGCACCAACCCCATCGCGGCGGCCTTCCCCCGCCGCAACGGAGCGCGCCTGGTCATCGACCTGTCGCTGTCGCAAGTGGCGCGCGGCAAACTGATGATCGCCGCACGCGACAACCAGCCCATTCCGCTAGGTTGGGCGCTGGATGCGGACGGCCAGCCCACGACCGACCCCAAGGCGGGCTTGGCGGGCAGCATGCTGCCCGCCGGCGGCGTCAAGGGCGCGATGCTGGCGCTGATCGTCGAACTGCTGGCCTGCGCGCTGACCGGCGCGCACTTCGGCTTCGAGACGGAATCGTTCTTCGTCGACGCGGGCGGCCCGGCCCGGCTGGGCCAGGCTTTCATGGCGATCGACCCGGGCGCGCTGGCCGGACGCGATACCTATCTGGAACGCGTCGAGACGCTGGTCGACGCCATGCTGGAGGACGACGGCGTGCGCCTGCCCGGCGAACGCCGCCGCAAGCTGCGCGACGAAGCCGTGAAGCACGGCGTGGACATCCCGGATGCGCTCATGGCGCAACTGCGGACGATGGCGGGCGTGGCCTGACGCGCCCCTCGCGGCAACCGCCAGGCGCTACGTCCCGGCGCGCGTGAACCACAGCATCAGCGGCGCCAGCAGCAGGAACACCACCGTGGACACCAGCACCGCGCCCGCCGCGGTGTCGCCCAACGGGGTGTAGCGCTTGGCGTACATGTAGCTGACCACCGCGCAGGGCATCGCCATCTGCAGGGTCAGCGCGCCCGCCAGGACGGGTTCCAGGTCCAGCGCCCACACCACGGCCAGCCCGGCCGCCAGGCCGACGCCCAAGCGGATCGCGCCCACCTTGGCGCCGTCGCGCAGGCCGTTGGATGGAATCAGCGCCAGGGCGTGGCCCAGGCTCAGCAGCATCAGCGGCACCGTCACCGCGCCCAGCATCCGGGCCGTCTCGATCAGCCATTCCGGCACGGGGATGTGCAGCATGCGCAGCCCCACCGCCACCACGGACGCCAACAGGATGGGGCTTTTCCAGCTGCCCTTGGTGTTCACGCCGGGCAGCAGCCGCACGGCGATCGTGTGCATGACGAACGAGTTCACCGCAAAGAACGCCACCGCCACCGACAGGCCGGCGTCGCCAAAGGCCAATTGCGAAATCGGCAGGCCCAGATTGCCGGCGTTGGGCAGGAAAGCCGTGGGCAGCAACGTGCGCACGGGCAGCTTGCACACCTTCAGCAGCAGCGCGGCGACCAGCGCGCACAGCAGCAGCGCCAGCAACGTGGCCGCGGCCACATCGGCCAGCGCGCGGTCGTCCAGGTGGGTGGTGACGAAGGTATGGAACACCAGCGCCGGCGTGGTCACCGACGTCACCAGCGTCGTGATGAACGCGCCGCCGAACGGAATGTCGCGCTTGCCCCAGAACACCCCGATGCCCACGCAGAACAGCAAGGGCAGCATCAGCACGATGGCTGAGAGGTAGAACTGGGTGATGGCCAACATACGACTATTCCGTCAGAGATAAAGAGTTTGATGCGCTGCGGCATCAATGCTTGCCTGCCGGCGGCGCGAGCCGCAGCATGCGGACGACATGTTAACTACCGGGCGCCTCGCCCCCAGCCGCCATGACCGCCATCCGCCGCTTGTCCGCGTACCGCCCTTTGTTGGAGGCGTCTCTGGAAGTGCCGTCCCCGCCCCTGTCCGCCCTGAATCCGCCGGTTTCGCCGCTGACTTCGCTGTCCGCGCCACCGCCTGAAAAAATGCTGTCCGACCGCCAGGCCGCCTGCCTGTACTGGTCAGCCGCGGGCAAGACCAGCTGGGAGACCGCCCGCATCTTGGGCGTCAGCGAAAGCACGGTGAACTTCCACTTGCGCAACGCCTGCGCCAAGCTGGGCGTGCGCGGCCGGCGGGCCGCGGTGGCCGCGGCGTTGCGCCAGGGCCTGCTGGACGCCGTCACGGCTTGATGGGCTTGGCGGGATTGATCACCACTGACCGCAGGAACTCGCGCGCCCGTTCAGCCGGCAGGCTTTCCTGCGTGCCTGCGGCCACCGCCTCGATCAGCATGGTATCGGTCACCCAGACCTTGGCCTGCAGCCACCCCGGCTTGCCCATGGCCTTGCCATGCACCTCGATATCCTGCCCATAGGCCGGCCACTCCGTAGGCGGCGGCGCCTGCATGTTGGCGTGCAGTGAAACGATGAGCGCCCGGCCCAGCGCCTGTTTGGCGGAGGGGTCCGCCGCGATCTCCGGCGGCAACGGGGCCGACCCGATCGCGAACACGGCTTCCCCCACGGTGGCGGTCGCCAGGGTAAAACGCAAGGTATGGGTATCCAGGCGCAGGTCGCGGGTGTCCGTCATGACCCGGTCCGGGAATGCCGCCCGCACGTGGCCATCGGCCACGTCGACTTCACGCCAGTTGTAACGGGGCGAACAGGCAGCCAGCACCAGCGCCAACCCCACAAAGAGGCCGGCTTTCTTGAACATGAAACGAAACAGCGATGAAATCGTCATTACCCGAGGACCTGGACGGTCTATCCATTTCAAGGAATGCAGAAATTGTCGCCGATTTCCATGACCCCAGCGCCCGACGGCACCCCATTGGCGAATTATGTCTGGCCTGCCGCCCCGAATGTGCCCCTGCCGATCTCGGGTCCAGGCACGCCCAGCATCTATCTGATGCACGGGTTGAGCGAGCACGCCGGGCGCTATGACCGGCTGGCCCGCTGGCTGGCCGCCCGCGGCTGGGCCGTGGGTGCGCACGACCACCGCGGCCACGGCCGGTCGGGCGGCCCGCCGGCCACGCTGAGCCACCAGGAAGACCTCGTCACCGACGCCGTCGACCGGCTGCGCGCCTGGACCCAGGTCCAGGGCCGTCCGCCGATCCTGCTGGCCCACAGCCTGGGCGCGCTGGTGGCGGTGCGGATTGCGCTGCGCCGCATGGCGGAACTGGATGCCCTGGTGCTGAGTTCGCCGCCGTTCGTGGTTCACGTGCCACAGTGGGTGCGCCGCACCCTCACCTGGATGTCGTTGCATGCCCCCGACCTGCGGGTGCCCCACGGCTTGGCGCCCGCCCGGATCTCGCACGACCGCGCGGTGGTGAAAGCCTACCGGTCCGACCCGCTGGTGCGGCGCCGCATGACGGGCAGGCTGGCGCGCTTCGTGGACGACGCCGGCCAGGAATCGCTGCGGGAAGCCGGGCTGCTGCCCTGTCGCACCCTGCTGATGGTGGCGGGCGACGATTCCATCGTCGCCGCCGAAGGCAGCCGCCAGTTCGCCCAGCGCGCCCCGGCCGAATTGCTGACGCTGCGCTGGTACGACACCGCCTGGCACGAGATTTTCAATGAAACGGCCCCCATTTCCGATCCGGTTTATGCTGATCTGGACGAATGGCTGGCGCGCACGGCCCAGGCATTGTCCCTGCGCCCAGTACTGGCTCCCTCGGCACAGGAGGCCGGCACCCCGTAAAATCCCGCGACAGACCCAAACGAGAAGAATCCGTGACTGATACCGCCGCCAACCGCCTCTCCCGCCTAGAGGCCAACCGCTCGCTGCTGACCCAGACGCTGCGAGGCATCGAAAAAGAAGGCCTGCGCGTGGACGAGCAGGGCATCCTGGCCCGCACCCCGCACCCGGCCGGCCTGGGCTCGGCGCTGACCAACGAACACGTCACGACCGACTACTCCGAATCGCTGCTTGAACTGATCACGGGCACGCACACCGATGTGGACGCGCTCCTGGCCGAACTGACCAATACTCACCGCCACGTCTACAGCGTGCTGGACCATGAACTGATCTGGAACCAGTCCATGCCCGCCACCCTGCCGGCTGAAGCCGACATCCCCATCGCCTGGTACGGCAAGTCCAACACCGGCATGCTCAAGCACGTGTACCGCCGCGGCCTGGCGGAACGTTACGGCAAGACGATGCAATGCATCGCAGGCGTGCACTACAACTTCTCGCTGGCCGAAGACCTCTGGTCCGTGCTGGACACGCAGCCGGGCTCGGTGCAAGACCGCCGTTCGCGCGGCTATATCGGGCTGATCCGAAACTTCACGCGCTACTCCTGGCTGCTGATGTACCTGTTCGGCGCGGCGCCCGCGCTGGCCAGCGACTTCCTGCGCGGCCGCGAGCATCCGCTCGAGCGCCTGGGCGACCACACGCTGTACCTGCCCTACGCCACCAGCCTGCGCATGAGCGACCTGGGGTACCAGAACAAGGCGCAGTCGCAGTTGAAGCTTTGCTACAACGACCTGGACACCTTCCTGGGCCGCCTGTACGACGCCGTGACCCAGCCCTGGCCCGACTACCAGAAGCTTGGCACGCATCGCAACGGCGAATGGATCCAGCTGAACACCAACGTGCTGCAGATCGAAAACGAGTACTACTCCAGCATCCGCCCCAAGCGCGCCACGGGCCGCTGCGAACGGCCCATCACGGCCCTGGCCGAACGCGGCGTGCAGTACGTGGAAGTGCGCTGCCTGGACATCGACCCGGACTCGCCCGTGGGCATCGACGCCAGCACCAGCCGCTTCGTGGATGCCTTCCTGCTGTACTGCACGGCGTCCGACAGCCCCTTCTTCCCCGCCAACGGCTACTGCCAACGCAGCGCCGACAACTTCTCGACCGTCGTCAAGGAAGGCCGCAAGCCGGGCCTGATGCTGGACCGCGAAGGCCAGCCCGTGGCGCTGGCCCAGTGGGGCCACGAACTGCTGGACCAGATCGCGCCGTACGCCGCGCTGTTCGATTCCGCATTGGGCGGCAGCGCCTATGCCGACGCCCTGGCCGCGCAACGCGCCAAGCTGGACGCGCCGGAGGCCACGCCGTCGGCCCGCCTGCTGGATTCGCTCAAGCGCAGCGGCCTGTCGTTCCATGACTATTCGCTGCAGCAAAGCCGCAAGCACGCCGAGGCCCTGCGCGCGCAAGCCCTGCCTTCGGACCTGGCGGCCGCCTATGAACAAGCGGCGGCGCAATCCGCGATGGAGCAGCAACGCCTGGAGCAATCGGACACGGTGGATTTCGCCACCTACGTCGCGCGCTACCACGAGGCGCTGAAGGCCCCCCGCAAATAAGGCGTATCGTTAGGGTTTTGGTTTGCGGCGCCCGCATGACCGGCGCCGCGGACCGCGTCCGTCACTCAGGAGGTTTTTTCCATGCGCCGCACTGCAACATTCTTGCTGGCCCTGGCAGCCGGCATGGCGGGAATCGCCCATGCCGCGCCGCCAGCCATGCAGACCGTGGAATCGGTGGACCTGAAACGTTACGCCGGCATGTGGTACGAAATCGCGAATTTCCCCATGTTCTTCCAGCGCAACTGCGTGGGGGACACGACCGCCGAATACACCGCGCATGCCGACGGCACCGTGGGCGTGAACAACCGCTGCCGCACCAAGGATGGGGATGTCGATTCGGCCTCGGGCACCGCGACCGTCGTGGAAGGCAGCAACAATGCCAAGCTTGAAGTGACGTTCGTCAAGCCCTTCAAAGGCGATTACTGGGTGATTGGCCTGGACCCGGAATACCGCTGGGCCGTCGTCGGCACGCCCGACCGCAAGTACCTGTGGATCCTGTCGCGTTCGCCGCAGCTGCCCAAGGAAGAACTGGACAAGGCGCTGGCCGCCGCAACGGCGCAAGGCTATCAGCTGGACGAACTGCGCTACACGCCGCAGAAATAGCGCGCGACCCATCGAGCCGCGCCGCCAAGCAAGCAGCGCGCCTGCGGGTCAGCCCGCGTAATCGCGCGCCAGGCGCACCACCGTCACGCCGGGCTTCAGCTGGCGCAGCGACGGCATGATCAGCGTGCAGTTGTCGTAGGGCGTCACGATCGGCTGGCCGTCCGCCCAGCCGATCACGGACCCCGCCTTTGCCAGCGTTTCCAGGCCTGTCCAGGCCTCTGAGAAGCGCAGGTCCATCGATGGCGCGACGACCGCATTCGTTACTTCCAGCACGCGTTGCGCGGCAGGATCCGGCAGCAGCCAGCCGGCCGGCACGTCGGCGGCATCGATCACCCCGGACTCCACCAGCATGCGCGCCACCATGTCGCGCGCCACATCGCGCGAGGCCAGCTCGCCATGGAATCCGCATTCGATCAGCAAGGCGCAGGCGTCTTCGCGTGCGGGGTCGCCGAACTGGCCGAAGTCACGCATGCGCACGCCATCCTTGTGGCCCGCATCCACGATCACGTGTTGCGGGGCCTTCAGGCGGCGCGCCAGCGCGATGTTGCGCGGCAGTACGCCGGTCAACAGCAAGGGCGCACCAGGCTCGTGCATCGAATGCAGGTCCAGCAGCCAGTCCGCGCGCTGCACCCAGGGGCGCAGCGCCGCGCCGCGCTGGCGGTCCGGCGTCGTGGGGTTGTCCAGGCGCTCGGCGCTCCAGACGCGGTTCATGTCTTCGACCACGAAACGCGAAGCGTCGTGACGGGCGTGGTCGAAGCGGTCGAACGCCTCCAGGTTGCAGAAGGCCAGGGTCAGGCTGCCGCGGCGCGGCTTCACGCCGGCGGCCAGCAGGTCCTTCAGCGCCCAGGCGCCGCACAGTTCGTTGCCGTGCACCAGTGCGGACACCATCAGCGCCCGGCCCGGCACGCCCGAATCAAAATGCCAGACGCCCGGCGTATCGGTGTTGCCGGCGCGCTCGGCGCTCAGGTCGGGAACGGGGAGCTTGAATTCCATGATGATGTCCGCTTGTCTGCCTGGTCTTGCGATTGATGAAAGCCTGAAATGTCCGGGTGCGATTTACTGCGCTTCGATCTTCGCTGCCTTGACCAGCGCGCCGTACTTCTTCGTTTCTTCGGCCTGATACGCGGCCAGGTCGACGCCCGGCTTGGCCACTTCGCCGCCGGCCTCCTGCATCTTGGCGCGGAACGCCTCGGACTTCAGCGTTTCATCGAGCACGCCGCGCAGCTTGGCAACGACCGGCTCGGGCAAGCCGGCGGGGCCGTACAGCGCGAACCACAGGTTGATGTCGACGGACTCGAAGCCCGGCGTCGCGGCCAGCGGCGCGATCTCGGGCGCGGCCGGCGAACGCTTGTTCTCGGTCAGGCCCAGCGCCACGATGTTGCCGCTGCGCACTTGCGGCAGGCCCGAGGACAGCACCAGCATGCCGTAATCCAGCTGGCCGCTCATCAGGTCCGTCACCAGCGGCGACACGCCGCGGTACGGCACGTGCTCGGCGCGGGTGCCGGTGGCCTGGTTGATCATTTCGCCCGCCAGGTGCAGCGTGGTGCCCACGCCCGACGACCCGTAGTTGAACGTGCCGGGCTCGGCGCCGCGCAGCTTCTTCAGATAGTCGGCGGCGGTCTTCACGCCGGAGTTCTTGCTGGCCGCCAGCAGCATCGGCTGCGAGGCCACCAACCCAAGGGCGGTGAAATCCTTCGCGCTGTCGTACTTGACCGCGGTGTTGATCATGCGGGCGATCACCATTTCGTTGGTGGAGCCCAGGAAGATCGTGTAGCCGTCGGGCGCGGCGCGCGCCACGCGTTGCGCGCCGATCGTGCCGCCGGCGCCGCCCACGTTTTCCACGATCACGGTCTGGCCCAGGCGCTTGCCCAGTTCTTCGCCCAGCAGGCGGGCGGTCAGGTCCAGGCTGCCGCCGGCCGGGTAGCCGACGATCAGCGACACACTGCGGGCGGGGTAGTCGGCCGCCAAGGCGGCGGGTGCGGCGGCAACGGCCGAGACGGCACAGAGCGCAACAAGCGCTGCACGCAGCGGATGCAGAATGGACTTCATGTTTTCTTCCTTGGGGTGCTGGGGGTGGACGGCGTTGCCGTCTCGTTTGAGGTTTAGCGCCACATTTTCACGGGCGGCGCATGCGCCATCCGTGCCAAAACGGCACATCTTCGTGCATATCCGGTTTGGCCCGCCTGGGGCTCAGGCCTTGCGGTTGGCGGTGGCTTCCCAGGCGGCTTCGGCCAGATCCGTCAGCCGGGCGCGTGGACGGTACAGCCGCACCTCGAAGGCGATCTCTTCGCTGCGTCCGCCCAGCGCCGCCAGCGCGCCCCGGCGGCAATCGGCCGCCACCATGGACCAGGGCAGCCAGGCCACGCCGACGCCCTTGGCCACCGCGCCGTGCGCGGCATCCAGGGAATCGCTGCGCACGAACGGCGTCAGCGCATAGGGCGTGGTTTCCAGCCGGTCTCCGACGATGCGCTCCATCGCCAGGCCGCCCGTATAGGTGATCAACGGCACCGGCGCGCCGCCGTCTTGCAGCGTGTAGCGGGCGCGGCCGCGCGCGTCCACTTGGCTCACGGGCACCAGCTTGTCCGTCGCCAAGGTCATGTAGCGGTAGCGCGCCGGGCTGAGCGGCACCGACAGCGCCGGGTGCTCGTAGCAGCACAGCAGGTCCACCTTGCCCTGCTCCAGCCGCACCACCAGGTCCTGCGCCTTGCCGGTGGACAACTCCACCTGCGTGCCTTCGGTCAGCACCTTGGGCGTGCGGTGCCGCAGGCGCGCGATCCAGTCCGCCACCAGCGTGCGGGCCAGGCTGCGGCCGGTGGCGATGCGCAGCACCGCCTCGCCGCCTGCGCCGGAACTGCGGATGCGGTGGCGCACCAGTCCCATCTGCTCGACTACCTGGGTGGCGGTCTTCAGCAGCGCCTCGCCCTCCTGGGTCAGCGTGACCGGCAGATGCTGCCGTTCGACCAGCGGCGCGCCCGCCCAGGCTTCCAGCGCGCGGATCCGCCGCCCAAACGCGGGATGCGTCACGTGGCGCAGTTCGGCCGCGCGCACGAAGCTGCCGGTGCGCGCCAGCGCGATCAGGTCTTCAAGGAGTTTCAGGTCAGCCATGAGGCGCAAGCTTACGCCATCGGCCGACCGCCGGAACGCCGGCTGCCGGCGCTCCGGCCGCCAAGATCAACGCGCCGCCAGCCCCATCATGGCCAGCGTGGCACGGGTCAGGTCGCTGTCCGGGTCTTCCAGTTCGTTGACCAGGTCGAAGTGGTTGCAGTGCGGCGTGGGGATGCGCGTGGACGACAGGCCCGCCCCATTCCAGGCCGCTTCAAACGCCGCGGTCTGGTTCTTGAAACCCTGCGTCTCCAGGCCGCCCACGGCCAGCAGCATCGGACCGGCGCGTTCCGGCAGGTTGAAGATGGGGCTCTGGTGCGCCGCCTGTTCGGGCGTCAGCCGCAGCCAGGTGTTCGGCAGGATGTCGCACAGCGGCCGCAGGTCGAACAGGCCGCTTAGCGCCAGCGTCCCCTTGATCACGTCGTCCGGCACGCCATACCGGGCGGGCCAGCCGGGCGCGGCCAGCATGCCGGCCAGATGCCCGCCCGCCGAGCTGCCGCCCACATACAGGCGGTCCGGGTCGATCCCGTAGGCGGCCGCATTGCGGTACAGCCAGGCCACGGCAGAGCGCACTTCGCGCACCACTTCACCCAGGGTGGCTTCGGGCACCAGCGTGTATTCCAGCGTCGCGACGGCGGCGCCGGCGGCGTTGAACGCTTCGGCCATCACCGGCGCGTCTTCCTTGCGCTGCGCGCGCCAGTAGCCGCCGTGGATGAATACGAACAACGGCGCCGGCGCCTGCGAGGCGGCGGGCAGGAACAGATCCAGCCGTTCGTCCTGGCCCATGCCGTAGCGCAGGTCCAGCACGCCGGGGCGGCGCGTGCGCACCCGGGCCGACGACTCCGCGTAGCGGCGCACGCAGGCGTCGAAATCCGGCACCGATTCGCGCGCGTTGTATTGGATGTCGCGTTCGGGGATGGAGGAGAAGAAAAGGTCGATATCCGTGTCATGCATGGCGGGCCTGCGTGTCGGGCTGAGAAATGATCCGTTCGATGAACTGTGCGGTCTTGCGGTAATGGGCCGCCAGCATGGCGACCGAGCCTTCGATGTCGCGCGAGATCGCGGCGTCCAGCAGCTGGCGGTGCTCGTCGTCGACATTGCGCTCCGGCCCGTAGGCCGTGGCGCCGGCGCGCGCCGGACGGCGGTAGCGCTCGGTTTGGGCGTACAGCTGCGTGGACAGGTCCAGCAGCCAGTGCGACCGGCACGCGCCGATCAGCGCATGGTGGAAATCCAGGTGGCGCGCCTCGAGCAGTTCTTCCAGCTCTTCCGACGGCGGCTGCGCGTCGCCTGCGCGCTGCGCGGCCAGCGTCAAGGCGTGATAGGCGCCGACCAGCCGCGCTTCCCAGGCATCGTCGGCGTTGGCCAGCGAACGGCGAAGCGCATCGCAGTCGATCAGGATGCGGGTTTCACAGGCATCCCACATTTCCTCGACCGACAAGGGCGCGATGCTGAAGCCGCGCGACGTGGTGTTGATGACCATGCGCTCGCTGCGCAAGCGGTTGAGCGCCTCGCGGATGGGGGAAAAGCTGCTGCCATAGCGTTGCTTGAGCAGTTCCAGCCGCAGGGACTGGCCCGGCGCGAAGGCGCCGCTCATGATGTCGCGCCGGAGCAGGCGGTAGACCTGCTCGGACAGCGTGATTTCCTCTACTTCAGCGTTCCCGTCCGATCCAGCATCGTCCTGGCGGGAAGCTTTGATTCTTGGCTTCAAGATGCTCTCCAGATGTCAGCGGCTTGCCCGCCGGCCCGCGTCCGGGCGGGTCATTCTACCCGCCTCATATCCCCAGATACCGCTGCGCCAGCTCTGGCTGCGCGGACAGTTCCGCCGGCTTGCCCGACCAGGCCACGCGGCCCTTGTCCACGATGTAGTGGCGGTCGACCAGCAGGGCCATCTCGGGAAGATTCTTGTCGATGACCAGGATGGTCTGCCCTTCGCCCTTCAAGGCCCGCAGGCAGCGCCAGATCTCTTGCCGGATCAGCGGCGCTAGCCCTTCGGTGGCCTCGTCCAGGATCAGCAGCTTGGGGTTGGTCATCAACGCGCGGCCCACCACCAGCATCTGCTGTTCGCCGCCGGACAAGGTGCGCGACGACTGCGTGCGGCGTTCCTTCAAGCGCGGAAAGAGCGCGTAGACGCGTTCCAGGTCCCACCCGCCCGGCGCGGCCCGCGCGGTGGCGACCAGATTCTCCTGCACGGACAGCGATCCGAACACGCGCCGCCCTTCGGGCACCAGCCCCACGCCCAGCCGCGCCACGGTGCTGGGCGCGGACCGGCCCAGGGTCTGCCCCCGGAACTGCACCGCGCCGCCGGTGGCGGGCAGCATCCCCATCAGCGTCTTGATGGTGGTGGTCTTGCCCATGCCATTGCGGCCGATCAGCGAAATCACCTCGCCTTCGCTGGCCTCGAACGACATGCCGAACAGCACTTTGCTGGACCCGTAACCGCCGGTCAGCCCATCAACCTTCAACATGTTCTTCTCCCAGATAGGCCGCGCGCACCTCCGGATGGCGGCGCACCTCGTCGGGCGTGCCGCTGAACACCACGCGGCCATAGACCAGCACGCTGATGCGGTCGGCCAGGGCGAAGACGGCGTCCATGTCGTGTTCGACCAGCAAGATGCCGTAGTCGCCTTTCATGCCTTGCAACAGCCGCGTCATGCGCGCCGATTCCTCGGGCCCCATGCCGGCCATCGGCTCGTCCAACAGCAACAGGCGCGGCGATCGCGCCAGCGCCACGGCCAGCTCAAGCTGCCGCTTTTCCCCGTGCGCCAGGTCCGCCGAGCGCACGTGGCGGCGGTCCGCCAGGCCCACGTGCGTCAGCCATTGCATGGCCTCGGCCTTCAACGCCGCGTCGTGGCGCGGGTTGGACCAGGCGCCGAAGGCCGGGCCGTCCTTGAGCATGCGCGACAGGATCACGTTCTCCAGCGCGGTGTATTCGTGGCACAGCTCGGTGATCTGGAACGACCGGCCCAGCCCCAGCCGCGCGCGCTCGAAAGCGCGCAGGGCCGTCACGTCCTGGCCGTCCAGATGGATGCTGCCGGAGTCCGGCCGGATCTCGCCGCAGATCTGCGCGATCAGCGTGGACTTGCCGGCGCCGTTGGGGCCGATGATCGCGTGGATCTCGCCCCCCCGCACATCCAGGTCCACGCCGTTGGTGGTCACCACCGCGTCAAAGGCCTTGCGCAGTTGCGTGAGACGCAACAGGCTTGTGCTTGCGTCAGTCGGCATGGCGCGTCTCCAGCAGTTTTCCGAACAGACCCTTCTGCCCCCACAGCACCACCAACACCAGGATCGGCCCCATGTACAAGAGCCAGTGTTCGGTCAGGGACGACAGCATCTGCTCCAGCCCCAGGAACACCGCGGCGCCCGCGATCGGCCCCAGCAGCGTGCCCACGCCGCCCAGGATCACGATGGCCATCAGTTCGCCCGACTTGGTCCACGCCGCCATGTCGGGCGTCACCAGCCCCGCGTAGTTGGCCCACAGCACGCCGGCCAGGCCCGTGCCCACGGCGGACAGCACAAAGGCGCTCAGCCGGTAAGGCGTGGGCGCCACGCCCAGGTTCACCGCGCGCCGTTCGCTTTGGCGCAGCGCTTGCAGCACCATGCCGAAACGCGAGTTGGTGACGCGGATGCAGAACAGCGTCCAGGCGGTCAGCAGCGCCAGGCACACGTAATAGAACACCGTCGGGCTTTCCAGGTTGACGCCCGGCAGCACGTTGCGCTGCGGAATCATCAGCCCGTCGTCGCCGCCATAGAACTGCAGCGACACCAGCACGAAATACACCATCTGGCCGAACGCCAGCGTGATCATGATGAACTGCACGCCGCGCGTGCGCAGCGCCAGGTAGCCGAAGATCCAGCCTGCCAGCGCGCACACGGCCAGCGCGATCGGCCACACCACCAGCGCCGCGTTGCTGCCGGCCCAGCCGAAGATCGGCCCCGCTTCGGCAGTATGAAAGGCGATGATGCCCACCGCGTAGCCGCCCAGCCCGAAGAACATGGCATGGCCGAAGCTGACCATGGCGCCGTAACCGATCACCAGGTCCAGGCTGACCGCCGCCAGTCCGTAGATCAGAAAGCGCGTCACCACGCCGATCAGGAACGGCGAGCCCGACGCCAGCGCCGCAGCCGGCAGCAGGATCAGCACCGCCAGGCCGCCCAGGCCCCAGCGGGCGCGATTGGAAAGTGTCTTTGCCACCATCATCCTCGCGCCGGGAACAAGCCGCCCGGCTTGGCGATCAGTACGATCGCCATCAGCACATAGATACTGGCCGACGCCAGGCCAGCCGCCAGCGGGTCCGCCGTGGCGGGCGAGAACACCGTGGACAGCATCTGCGGCAGGAAGGCCCGCCCCAGGCTGTCCACCATGCCGACCAGCAAGGCGCCGGCCAGGGCGCCGCGCACCGAGCCGACCCCGCCGATCACGATGACCACGAAGGTGGTGATGAGGATGCGTTCGCCCATGCCGATCTCAACGGCCAGCAGCGGCGCGGCCATCACGCCGGCCAGCCCGCACAGCAAGGCGCCCAGGCCGAACACCAGCGTGTAGAGCTTGCGGATGTCGACGCCCAGCGCATCCACCATTTCGCGGTCGTCGGCGCCGGCGCGGATCAGCATGCCGATGCGCGTGCGGTTGACGAGCCACCACAGGCCCACCGCCACCGCCGCGCCGATCGCGATGAACGACAGGCGGATCACCGGATACTGGAATCCCGGCGCCAGCGTCACCGCGCCTTCCAGGAACGACGGGATGCCCACCAGCGGCGGGCGCCGCCCGAAGATCAGGCTGACCGCTTCGTTCGAAAACAGCAGCAGGCCGAACGTGGCCAGCACCTGGTACAGGTGGTCGCGCTTGTACAGCTTGCGGATCACCAGCACCTCGACCGACACGCCGTACAGGCCGGCGCCCAGCAAAGCCGCCAGCACGCCCGCCAGGAACGACCCCGTGGTGCCGATAGCGTAGGCGGCGCAATACGCGCCCACCATGTAGAAGGACCCGTGCGTCAGGTTCACCACGCCCATGATCCCGAAGATCAGCGTCAGTCCGGCCGCCAGCATGAAAAGCATGGCGCCGAACTGCAGGCCGTTGAGCAGCTGTTCGAACAGAAGCGTCATGATGGCATCTTGCAGAATTGGGCGTAGGCGTCCTTATCGTCGGACACCAGCTTGCGGACCAGGTGCGGCGACAACGTGCCGTCGCTGTCTTTGCCGATGCGCATCAGATAGAGGTCCTGGATGGGATGCTGGTTGGTATTCATGCTGAACTTGCCGCGCAGCGACGTGAATTCCGGCTTGCGCAACGCCGCGCGGAATTCCGCCGCCTTGGACAAGTCGCCGCCCGTGGCCTTCAGGCCCGCGCCGATCAGGTTGGCGGTGTCGTACGCCTGCATCGCATAGTCCGTCGGCACGCGGCCGTAAGCTTCCTTGAAGGCCTTCACGAATGCCTTGGATTGCGGGTTGTCGAAGTCCTGCGACCAGATGCCGGTGGTGTAGGACCCCGCCGACGCGTCGCCCGTTGCCTGGATCATGCGCGCATCCATCGAGAAGCTGGGCATCAGCATCGGAATGGTCTTGTTCAACCCTGCCGCCGCATATTGCTTGACGAAGTTGATGCCGGTGCCGCCCGGATGAAACTGGTAGATGGCCTCGGGCGCCAGCGAACGCAGGCGCGCCAGCTCAACCGAAAAGTCCGACTGGTCCAGCTTGGTGTAGATCTCGGCCACCACCTCGCCCTTGTAGGTGCGCTTGAAGCCTTCGATCGCGTCGCGGCCCGCCTGATAGTTGGGGGCCAGCAGCACCACGCGCTTGTATCCCAGTTCGTTGGCGGCCACGCCGCCCGCCGTGTGGAAGGCGTCGTTCTGATAGGACGCCACGAAATAGTTGGGATCGCACTTTTCGCCGGCGAAGTTCGACGGGCCGGGGTTCAGGCTCACGTAGAAGGCGCCCGACTTCACCACGCTGGGCACGACGGCGGCCAGCACGTTCGAGAAATTCACGCCGGTAAAGAGCTTCACGCCCGACTGCAGCAGGCGGTCGGCGGCCTGCTTCGCGTTGGCGGGCTTCAGGCCGTCGTCTTCGATGACCAGCTGCACCGGCACGCCGCCCAGCTTGCCGTCGCCCTGTTTGATGGCCAGATTGAAGGCGTCGCGCTCGTCTTCGCCGATATAACCCGCCGGCGTGGACAAGGTGGCAATGAAGCCGATCTTGACGGGGTCCGCGGCATGCGCCGCGTCCATGGCGGCAACCGTGCCCAGCACGGCGCAAAGCGTGGCGGCCAGGCGGCCTGTCTTTTGTTTCATGATCATGTTTTTCCCCTTGAAGACGGCGTCGCCCGCCTTGCGGGCGCGCCGAGTGCCTGCTTGCCTTAAACCGCCACCACCGGATGGCGCAGCGTGCCAATGCCTTCCACGCACGCCACCACCACGTCGCCCGGCCACAGCCATTCCTGCGGCTTGCGGCCCGCGCCCACGCCTTCCGGCGTGCCCGTGGCGATGATGTCGCCCGGCTCCAGCGTGATGCCCGCGCTGATGTCCGAGATCAGGAACGGCACCTTGAACAGCATGTGCCGCGTGTTGGAACCCTGCTTCTTTTCGCCGTTGACCGTCAGCCACAGGTCCAGCACCTGCGGATCAGGGATCTCGTCGGCGGTCACGATGCACGGGCCGAACGGCGCGTAGGTGTCCTGGCCTTTCGAATAGATCCACTGGCCCGCGCGGCGGCAGTCGCGCGCGCTCATGTCCAGCATCACGCTGTAGCCGAACACGTAGGACAGGGCGTCGGCCTCGGCCACGCGCTGTGCGCGCCGGCCCATGATCACGGCCAGCTCCACTTCCCAGTCCAGCTGCTGCGTGATCTTGGCGTTGTGTTCGATGGCGTCGCCCGGTCCGATGACGGTGGTGGGCGGCTTGGAAAAGATCACCGGCTGCTTCGGCAAGTCGGCCGAGGTGTCCAGCGTGCGGCTGGATTCCGCCACGTGCTCGACGTAGTTCAGGCCGATGCCGAAGATGTTCTTGCGGGGCCGGGGAATGGGCGCCAGCAACTTCACGTTTTCCTGCGGCAACGCCGTGCCCACCGGCCAGTTGCCCCGGTAGGACTCCATCAGCCGGCTGGCCTGCGCGACGGCCACGGGGCCCAGGTCGATGAACGCCAGCATGTCGTCGGGCAAGTCCACGCCGCCGGCGCGGCCCAAGAGGGCCAGGTCCACCACGTAGCCTTCGGCCAGCGCGCCAAGGCGTGCGGCGGCGGTGGGATGAGCGCGAAAAGTCACCAAGCGCATAGGAACTCCATAGATTCAGGACGAGTTGAGTCAGGCGCGCGGACTCGGGCCCGCGCGGCGGATGAAAAATTCAAGAAGGGGTCGGGCGGCGCTAGATCAGCACTTGATGGCCGTCGTTTTCCTTGACCGCTTCTTCGCGGTAGAGCGCCAGCGAACGCATCACGGGCAGGTCGTTGAAGCAGAACAGGCAGGCGTCGTCGTTGGCCGACAGGTTGGCGTGTTCGTGGATCGCCCAGGAGGGCACGCAGAAGATGTCGCGCTCGGTCCAGTCGTAGCGTTTGCCGTCGATGATGGAAAAGCCGCTGCCCTTGGCCACCTGATAGATGAAGCTGCCGGTATGGCGGTGCGCCTTGGTGTGCTCGCCCGGGCGCAGCAGTTGCATGCTGGCGCCGATGGTGGGCATGACGGGGCCGCCGGTCGCCGGGTTCACGTATTCCAGCAGGATGCCGTCATAGGGGCTGCCGGCGGTGGTGCGCGCGTAGCGGCGCAGGGCCTCGTAAGTGGGTTCCCATTCGTACTTGAACAAGGGCGAATAGGGTTTGGTCCAGCCCGACACCTGCGGGCGCAACGCCGCGTGGCCCCAGGCCGCGCTGGTGTCGTCCACCGGGTACGTCACCGTCTGGTTCAGGTCGGGGTGCACCGCGTAGAAGCCGGCCTCCAGCGCGTTGACCAGCGGAATGTCCAGGCCGTCCTGCCAGATGCAGGTGGTGCCGTCTTCGGACACGCCGTGCTCGTGCCAGGTGCCGTTGGGCGTCAGCACGAAATCGTTCGCGCCGAGTGTCATCTTGTGGCCGTCGACCACGGTGTAGGCGCCCTGGCCTTCCATGATGAAGCGCAGCGCCGAATGCGAATGCTTGTGCGCGGACGCCAGTTCCCCGGGCTGCATCACCTGCAGGCCCGAATACAGCCAGCCCACGGCGGCGGCCACGTCGCGCCGGCCCGGATTATTCAGATAGATGACGCGCCGGCCCGCCTCTTCGGGCGACACCAGCTCTGCCGACCGCAGCACATGGCCACGCAAGTCCTGATAGCGCCACACCACCGGCACCGAAGCGGACCGCGGCGCCCAGGGCTCGATCTTGTTCGCCACCGTCCACAACGCGCCCGTCTCCAGGCGCGCCAATTCCTTGTAATAGGCGATGCGCTCCGGCGAGTCGGCCACGTTGGCGCGGCCTGCGGTGTCTTCGCGGTAGGCGTCGTACCGGTTGGATTCCATCCCTTGCCCTCTTTTTATAAAAATCAGAAGATTTTCGAAAATAATAGAGGCGAGGCTGAAATCGGGCAATCTTTGCGCGCTAGGGGTTTTCCCGCTGCGCCAGATTTAGTTGGTGCCGCGTCAATAAATACTGTACAAAAACACAGTGCGACGTGATACATTTCGCTCGCCCGAAAAACTGTCGTCCAGGAGAATCCTGTGTCCGAAGCCGCTCATCTTGTTCAGTACATCGTCGTTCCCTACCGCGCCGCCGCCAACGGTGTCGCGCCCGGGGAAATCCGTCCGGCCAGCAGCGAATTCGGAGCCATCCGAATCGCCAATTCCATGGCCTCCAAATTCGCGGGGGTCGCCGCCTATGAAGTGTTGATCGACAAAGAAACCGGCGACATGGAATCGCCGCGCATCCTGATGCAGATCGGCACGGTGCCGTCGCTGGATGATTGACGTCTTGGCGCGGCCCGCCCACCGCCGGGCGGGCCGCGCCAAGACGTTACGGCGGCTAGCCGCCCGAGCCGCGCAACTTGCGCCATAGCGTGCTGCGGCTGACGCCCAATTTCAGCGCCGCGGCGGCGTGATTGCCCCCGCACTCGGCAAGCACCGCTTGCGCGTACTCCCGTTCCCCCGATCGCCGTACGGACGTCAACGTGGCGGCATCTTCCGCGTCCCGCACGTCCGGCCTGTCCAGCAACGCCCGGATTCCGGCCGCGTCCAGCGGCGCATCCTGCTCCGCACACGCCATCGCAATCCGCTGCGCCACGTTTTCCAGCTCGCGCCCGTTGCCTGGCCAGTCATGGTCGGCCAGGCCCGCCGGTAAAGCGTCCAACACCGCCTGTTCGAACGGGTCCAGGCCCGCGTCGCGCATCGCCTGCGACACGAATCGCCGCGACAACGCGTCCACATCGGCCGGCCGCGACTTCAGGGCAGGCACGGCCACGCACAACACCGCAATGCGGTAGTACAGGTCTTCGCGAAACGTGCCGGCGCGGACCATCGCCCTCAGATCGCGGTGCGTCGCCACGATGACACGCACATCCACGGGCGTGGCGGTGACGGCGCCCACGCGCGTGATTTCACGTTCCTGCAGCACGCGCAGCAAGCGGGTCTGCAGCGCGAACGGCAACTCCGCGATCTCGTCCAGGAACAAGGTGCCCTGATGCGCGGCTTCAACCAGGCCCGCTTTGCCGGACCGGCGCGCGCCGGTAAAGGCCCCTTCCTCATAGCCGAACAGCTCGCTTTCCAGCAGGCTTTCCGTCAATGCGCCGCAATTGACCGCTACGAACGCATGGTGACGGCGCGGACTGGCGTGGTGCATGCCCTGCGCCAGCAACGCCTTGCCGACCCCGCTTGGCCCGGAGATCAGCACCGTCGCCTCGCCGCGCGTGGCATAGATGCGGCAGCGCCGGATCACGGCCTGCATCGGCGGCGACGCCTGCACGATCTGGTCCAGCGTATAGCTTGTGCCGGCGCCCTTGCGGCGTTCGTGGCGGCGCAGTTTGTGGAACGCCTGCCGCACGTCGTTGGACTCCCGCAAGGTGTAGAGCGCGCCAGCCACGACGCCGCCTTCGTGCAGCGCCGTGCTGTCCACCACGACCTGCCGCCCCTGGAAGGTGAACACGCCCGAACCGCCTTGCGACGCGTTGCGCAACACGGGGCCGGGATCCAGTTCAGGCACGCCGGCATTCAACGGCGCGCCGACCGCCAATGACGGCGAACTGCCCGTCAGCCTCTGCGCAGCCGGATTGGCCGCCACGACACGGCCACGGGCATCGACCGCGACGACCCCTTCGTGCAAGTGCTCCAGCACGTTCGCCAAGGTAATGCGGCGCGACTTCTCGGCCTGCTGCGCCACCCCGAGGTGGATCGCGTCTTCCAGCGCCGCGTTGACGGAATTGCGCGAATACAGGAACACGCCCGTCATGCCTTGCTGCTGCGCAAGGTGCACCGCCAGGCCTGCGCCGATCACCACCTGCACGCCCTCGGCCTGCAACGCCGCCACCGTATTGCGCGCGTCGTTCTCGGTGTCGTAGGCGCGCACGTCCAGCTGCAGGCCGAATTCCCGGATGAACTGCCGTATCTCCTCGGGCACGCGCCGGTACAACATCAATGCAATGCGGTCTGAAACCTGGCGCGCACGCGCCAAGGCCGCCATGACGTCGTAACCGCCCACGCGCACGGCGACAACCGGAACGTCCAGCTGCGACCGCAGATAGTCGGCGTTCGCGCCTGCCGTCAGGATCACATCGCAAGATTCCACGCGCAGCTTGGCACGGATCCTGTCCACGGCATCGTCGAAATGCGCCTGCAGGACCTGCAGGCGCGCGCGGTCCGCGTACTCCGGCGCGCAGCGCTGCACCAGGGGCAGCAGCTCATACGCGCTGACGGCCCAAATCGAAATCGGACTAGGGGCAGGCGCCGGGTAAGGCGGGTCGATGGGCATGGCAATGTCTCATTTTTGAACGCTTGCGTTTCAAATATAGAGCAAGCCGCCGCCCCGCAAACGCCCGGCGCTTGAAAAAGCCTTTCTTATCAAGGCCCCTTGCCGCGCCGGAACCCTGGCACGGGTTTTGCAAGGTTTGGCTGACGCTGAACGCAGAGCCCAAGACCCGGAGACATCCATGCAACGCAGACAGCGCTCCACCTCCGAACCCAGCAAGACTCGACACCCAGCAGCAGAAACCCTCATGAAAGCCATTTCAATCGAACAATACGGCGGCCCCGACGTCCTTCAATGGCGGCAGGACGCCCCCGTCCCCCACCCCGGGCCCGACGACGTCCTGGTGCGCGTCGCGTATGCCGGCATCAACTTCATGGACATCCACACGCGTCAAGGCAAGTACGCGGCATCGCGCACCTACCCCGTGCGCTTGCCTTGCACGCTGGGCATGGAGGGCGCGGGCCGCGTCATCGCCGTCGGCGCCAACGTGACGACGGTGAAGGCCGGGGATCGCGTGGCCTGGTGCATCGCCTGGGGCAGCTACGCGGACTATGCGTGCATCCCGGCGGCCCGATGCGCGCGCCTGCCCGACACCGTTGCGTACGATGTCGCGGCGGCGGCGATCTTCCAGGGAAGCACCGCCCACTATCTGGTCCAGGACGTCGCGCAACTGCAGGCCGGCGCGACGTGCCTGGTCCACGCGGCGTCCGGCAGCATCGGGCAGCTCCTGGTCCAATGGGCCAGGCATCTGGGCGCGACCGTCTATGCCACCGCCAGCACTGCGGAAAAATGCGGCGTCGCCATGGCGCGCGGCGCGGACGCCGCCTTCCTCTATGGCGACGGTCAGTTCGCCGACGATGTCCGGCAAGCGACGGCGGGCCGGGGCGTGGACGTGGTGTTCGATTCCGTGGGCCGCAAGACGCTGCGCGACAGCTTCCGCGCGACGCGCACGCGCGGACTGGTCGTCAATTACGGATCCGTGTCGGGATCATTGCAGGACCTGGACCCCATCGAACTCGGCGAAAGCGGATCGCTGTTCCTCACCCGGCCCAGGCTGGCCGATCACATGCAGGATGCGCAAACGGTGCAGCGCCGGGCCGACGCGGTGTGGGCCGCCCTGGCCTCCGGCGCGTTGACCGTGGAGATCGCCGGACGCTACACGCTGGAGACGGTCGCGCAAGCGCACGAGCGCATCGAGCAACGCGTGCAGATCGGCAAAGCGGTGGTGGAAATCCATTCCGACGCGTAGCGCCGGCCAAGGCAGATTGCCGTGTCAGACTGCAATTTCAACGCGCGCGGGGCCACGCCGCCTTGCAGCCTGAGGCTGACGGTTAACATTGGCCCGGTCGCCAGATATGGAAATCCGGGAAACCATGGAACGCTCGCTGCCTGCCAGTCTCTTGAAGCCCCTTGAACGCGAAGCCGCCAATGCGCGCCGTGTTGAACGACGCGTCCGTGCATGACAAACGCGCATCCCAGGCAGTTGAATCAGGCGCCAGCCCGGCGCGCATCAGGGCGTCCCAAAGGGCGAAAAAACGCCCCGCGATTGCTATTCGCGGCGGCGTTCGTATTCGCCTATGGACTGGCGGCCTTGCTGTGGCGGGTGCCGATCGCGGTAGGACTTGGCTATCTCGTGCTGAGCGCGCTCACGTTCACGGTCTACGCCGTCGACAAGGCGGCCGCCCGCGCCAACCGGTGGCGGGTTTCCGAGAAGACATTGCATCTGCTGGCGCTGGCCGGAGGCTGGCCCGGTGCGTTGATCGCGCAGGAATGGCTGAGGCACAAGTCGGTGAAACCGGCCTTCCGCGCCGTGTTCTGGATCACGGTGGCGGTCAACATCGCGGCCTTTGTGTTTCTGGCTTCGCCCTACGGCAGATCGCTGCTGGCGCCGTACGTGCCGGCGCTGGCCTGACGGCATCTCGCAGGCGGCAATTTTCAGAAAAATCCTACAAAGCCTGATGCGCCATCCGATATGTCGAGGACAGCAAACCCAATACGCTGTGGGCATTTATTGGGTTACGGAAGCGCATGCTCAAACACCTCGACATCCCCAAGGCCGCCTTATTGCTGTTCCTGCTTGTGTTTTGCCACAGCGCTTTCGCCGTGCAGATCGAAACCACTGAAAGCAGATACGAAACGGGCGGGGTAAG
>NZ_DBHKZA010000009.1:13391-22912 GCF_057314935.1 Achromobacter sp. | reverse complement strand
CCAGACCACTTCCAAGTCTTTGATTCTGTGGCGCGCCCGACAGGAATCGAACCTGTATCAAGAGCTTCGGAAACTCTCATTCTATCCATTGAACTACGGGCGCAGCGCAAGGAGGCGACATTGTACCTAGTTTTCGATAGCGTGCATGAAGTGGATCAAATCTTCCGTCAATCTCATCGAAAACCCCCGCAGCTTCATTGGACGCCCGTCCGTGACACCGTTATATAATCCAGCGTTTGCTTGCAGGCGGATGCGTCACCGGTTCGCCGATTTGTGCAGTTACTGATTTTCTGTTGCCGCCGCCAGGCGCCCCACCCGTTAGCAGGATTTGGTCATGAGCAACGAGCAGGAACACATAGAAGAGCACTCCTCCCCCATCAAGACCCCCAAGCAACTGGTCGTCACGATCGTCCTATCTTTCGTGATTCCAATCGCCATCATCATCCTCCTGGTGAACATGGTGGTCTCCGGCACCAAGGTCGGCGCCGGCTCCGATACCCTGACTGAAGAAGCCGTCACCAAGCGCATCGCGCCGGTCGCGGGTTTTGCGCTGGTCGATGCCAACGCCCCTAGGGTGTTCAAGACGGGCGAACAGGTCTTTGCCGCGGTCTGTACGGCCTGTCACACCGCCGGTATCGCCGGCGCACCCAAGATGGGCGACAACGCGGCCTGGGCGCCGTTCATCAAGTCCGGCTACGACACGATGCTGAACGTGGCCCTGCACGGCAAGGGCGGCATGCCCGCCAAGGGCGGCAACCCCACGCTGTCCGACTATGAGGTCGCGCGCGCGGTCGTCTACATGGCCAACAAGTCCGGCGCCTCGCTGCCGGAACCCGCCGCGCCCGCCGAAGAAGGCGCGAAGAAGGAAGCAGACGCGGCGCCTGCTGCCGCGCCCGCCCCTGCCGCGGCAGCGCCTGCAGCCGCCGCACCGGCCGTCGCGGCTGCCCCGGCTGCTGCGGCACCGGCTGCGGCTCCTGCCGCCGCGCCTCAGGCCGCCGCCGTCAACCCGGCCGGCGAGAAGCTGTACAAGAGCGTCTGTTTCGCGTGCCACGCCACCGGTGTCGCCAACGCGCCCAAGTTCGGCGACAAGGCCGCCTGGGATCCCTACATCAAGACCGGCATGGACGCCATGGTGAAGGTCGCCATGCAAGGCAAGCCGCCGATGCCCCCGAAGGGCGGCGCGGCCAACGCGTCGGAAGACGACATCCGCGCAGCCGTGCAGTACATGGTGGACGCCGCCAAATAAATCGGCGCGCCCAAGAAAAGGCCCCTTTCAAAGGGGCTTTTTCTTTTGCTGCGTGATGGGTTACGCGCGGCAATCGTCCATGTGCGTGGGCAGACCGGAACGCGCTTCACCCATCCTACGGGCGGTGAATTATTCCGCCGAGGACTTCAGCAGGGACAGGCCCAGCTGCACGCGGCGTTGCAGCCACAGGCTGGGGCGATAGCGGGGGTCGCCCGTCACGCGCTGCATGCTCTTCAAGATTTCCAGGATGCGGTCGGCGCCCAGCTTGTCGCCCAGCGCCAGCGGACCCACGGGATAGCCCAGGCCCAGCGTCACGGCCTGG
Source organism: Achromobacter sp. (assembly GCF_057314935.1). Lineage (NCBI taxonomy): Bacteria > Pseudomonadati > Pseudomonadota > Betaproteobacteria > Burkholderiales > Alcaligenaceae > Achromobacter > Achromobacter sp. The sequence goes on along the minus strand of NZ_DBHKZA010000009.1, from coordinate 21,344 downwards.
TCGATGTCTTCCGGGGTGGCGATTCTCTGCTGCGCGATGTCGCTGGCGATGTTGACGATCATGGCCACGATGCGCTGGGCGACGAAGCCCGGCGAATCCTCGATCACCGTGACCGGCACGCCGTCGGCGGCCAGCAGCGCATGGGCGGCGTCGCGCCATTTGCCTTCGGTGGCGGGCGACACCATGAGGGTGCGGCGCTTGGCGCCGTCGAACGCGTACAGCGTATCCAGGCCGACCGTGCGGCCCGCGTTCAAGCCCTGGGCGGAGACCGACGTGGAGACGTCATCGCCGAACGGCGTGACGATGATCAGCGCATCGGCGTCGGGCGTGGCGCCGGTGACGAGCGTCGCGCCCAGCTTCTCGACCAGCGCCGAGGCGCGCGCGTAGCCTTCCGCGTGCTTGGGGCTGACCCACACTTTCAGGCCTTCCGGCAGCGCCGGCACGGGCGGTTCGGCGGGCACCTGCTTCTGGCCGTCGGCGTAGACATAGAAGCCTTCGCCTGCCTTGCGGCCGATCAGGCCACCGGCCAGACGCACGGTGGTGATCGGCGACGGGCGGAAGCGCGGCTCATCGAAGAATTGGCGGTAGATGGATTCCATCACCGGGTGCGACACGTCCAGCGCGGTCAGGTCCAGCAATTCGAACGGGCCCATGCGGAAGCCCGCCTGCTCGCGCATGACGGCGTCCACTTGCGCGAAGGTGGCCACGGCCTCCTGCGCCACGCGCAGGCCTTCCGTGTTCATGCCGCGGCCGGCGTGGTTCACGATGAAGCCGGGCATGTCCTTGGCGCGCACGGGCGTGTGGCCCATGCGACGGGCAAGCGCGGCCAATGCGTCGCCGGCTTCGGGCGCGCTGCGCAGGCCATCGATCACTTCCACCACCTTCATCAACGCCACCGGGTTGAAGAAGTGGTAGCCCACCACGCGCTGCGGACGCTTGCAGGCGGCGGCGATGGCGGTGATGGACAGCGACGACGTGTTCGACGCCAGGATGCAGTCTTCCGACACCACGCCTTCCAGCGCGGCGAACAGGTCGCGCTTGACGTCCAGGCGCTCGACGATGGCTTCCACCACCAGCTGGCACGCGGACATGTCGGTCAACGCCGTGGCGGACTCCACGCGCTCAAGCGACGCCTGCGCGTCGGCGGCGGTGATCTTGCCCTTCTGGGCCAGCTTGTCCCACGTCTGGCGCAACGACTCGCGCGCGGCAGCGACCGCGTCGGCGCTGGTGTCGTACAAGCGCACGCGCAAACCGGCTTGCGCCGCGATCTGCGCAATGCCGCGCCCCATGGCCCCGGCGCCCACGACGCCGATGGTTTGAATCTCCGTCATCAACCTTCTCCTGCCTTTATTGGAATGGATCGTGTGCGCCGCGGCGTGGCGGGGCGCATGGGAAAACGGAGCGGCCGCCTGGCCGCTCCGCCTCCGTTCAGGGCTGGCTCTGGGCCAGCGCCTGGATGTCTTCGGCCGACAACCCCAGCTTTTCAGCCAGGACCTGCGCGGTGTGTTCGCCCAGCATGGGCGGCGGACGGCGGTATTCGACCGGGCTGTCCGAGAACTTCAGCGGGCTGGACGCCATCGGCACGCGGCCGGCCGCCGGGTGCGGCAACTCGCGCTTCATGCCGCGCGCCAGCACGTGCGGATCTTCATAGACCTGGTCCAGCGTATTGATGGGGCCGGCCGGCACGCCCACGCCTTCCAGCGCGGCCAGCCAGTGGTCGCGCGCGCCGGTCGCCATGCGTTCGGCCAGCAACGGCACCAGTTCCGCGCGGTTCTTCACGCGCTGCGGATTGGTCGAGAAGCGCGGGTCCGCCGACAGTTCGGGCAGTCCGATCGCGCCGCAGTAGTTGCGGAACTGGCTGTCGTTGCCGACCGCCACGATCAGGTGGCCGTCGGCCGCCGCGAACACCTGGTAGGGCACCAGATTCTGGTGCGCATTGCCCGCGCGCTTGGGCGCCACGCCCGAGGTCATGAAGTTCAGATTCTGGTTGGCCAGCATCGAGACCTGGCAATCCAGCAGCGCCATGTCGATGTGCTGCCCCAGCCCGCTGTTGGCGCGTTCCAGCAGCGCGGCCAGGATGCCCACCGTGGAATACATGCCGGTCATCAGGTCGGCCACCGCCACGCCGGCCTTTTGCGGACCGCCGCCGGGCAGGTCGTCGCGTTCGCCGGTGATGCTCATCAGCCCGCCCATGCCCTGGATCATGAAGTCGTAGCCGGGGCGGCTGGCGTACGGGCCGGTCTGCCCGAAGCCGGTGATCGAGCAATAGATCAGGCGCGGGTTGATGGCCTTCAGGCTTTCGTAGTCCAGGCCGTATTTCTTCAGCCCGCCCACCTTGAAGTTCTCGACCAGGATGTCGCTTTGCAGCGCCAGTTCACGCACCAGCTCGGCGCCGCGCGGCGACGCGATGTCCAGCGCCACCGACAGCTTGTTGCGGTTGGCCGACAGGTAGTAAGCGGCTTCGGTGGTGTCGTTGCCCGCTTCGTCCTTCAGATAGGGAGGTCCCCAGGCGCGCGTGTCGTCGCCGGCGCCGGGCCGTTCGATCTTGATCACTTCGGCGCCAAGGTCGGCCAGGTTCTGGGTGCACCAGGGGCCCGCCAGTACGCGGGTGAGATCCAGCACGCGTATGCCGGTAAGGGGAGCGGGACGTTGCGACATCAGTGTTCTTTTCGCTAGATGGGAAATGAAAACGTCCGGCTTGCGGCCAGCGCAAGCCGGAGTGGAGTCCGTCATGCCAGCGGGCCAGGCCGCCAGCGCGTCATATGCGATATTAGCCGTTCAAGCCCCGGGCCGGTCGCCGGCGTGGCCGGGCGGCCGGCGCACGGACGCGGGAGTGCGCGGCAGGGGTGGCGTGCAGGCATCCGCAGCCACGCGCGCCCCCTGGCCTGCTTGGCATCAGGAATGGGCCTTGATCGTTTCGCGGGCGATCACCAGCTGCTGGATCTGCGACGTGCCTTCGAAGATGCGGAACAGGCGCACGTCGCGATAGAAGCGTTCCACCGCGTATTCCGACATGTAGCCGGCCCCGCCGTGGATCTGCACGGCGCGGTCGGCGACGCGGCCCACCATCTCGGTCGAGAACAGCTTCGCGCAGGCGGCCTGCATCGTGGTGTTCTCGCCGCGGTCGCGCATGCGGGCGGCGTCCAGCACCATGCAGCGGGCGGCGTAGAGTTCGGCCTGGCTGTCGGCGATCATGGCCTGGATCAGCTGGAACTCGGCAATCGGCTGGCCGAATTGCTTGCGCTCCATTGCGTATTTCACGGCGTCGCCAAGCAAGCGGTCGGCAATGCCCACGCATAGCGCCGAGATATGCAGGCGGCCTTTGTCCAGCACGCGCATCGACGTGCGAAAGCCATTGCCTTCCTCGCCGCCCAGCAAAGCGCTGGCGGGCACGCGGCAGTTGTCGAACACCACGTCGCTGGTCAGGGCGCCAGCCTGGCCCATCTTCTTGTCGGGCTTGCCGATGCTCAGGCCCGGGGTGCCGGCTTCGACCAGGAAGCATGAAATCGAATTGGCGCGGCGCTCGGGCGCGGTGCGCGCCATGACCGAAAACAGGCCGGCGATGGGCGCATTGGTGATGTAGCGCTTGGTGCCGTTCAGCACGTAGCCGTCGCCGTCGCGTTCGGCGGACAGGCGCAACGCCATCGCGTCGGAGCCGGCGTCGGGCTCGGTCAGCGCGAACGAGCCGATCAGTTCGCCGCTGGCCAGCTTGGGCAGGTAGCGGGCCCGCTGATCGTCCGTGCCGGCCAGCACGATGGCCTGCGAACCGATGCCGATGTTGGTGCCGGCCAGCGAACGGAACGCAGGCGAGGTCTGGCCCAGCTCGAACACCACGCGCACTTCTTCTTCCATCGTCAGGCCCAGCCCGCCGAACTCCGGCGCGATCGACAGGCCGAACAGACCCAGTTCGCGCATCTCGTTCACGATGTCCGGCGGGACCTGGCCGCTTGAGGCCAGTTCGTCTTCGGCGGGGATCAGGCGCTCGTGCACGAAGCGGCGCACGGCGTCCAGGAGGAGGGTCAGGGTTTCGGTGTCCAGGGCCATGATGGGAGTCTCACAAGAAAAGCGATGCAGGGAAGCGGTGCGGGGATGCGAATGCGGCGGCGTTCAGGCGCGCATGCCGCCAAGCAATAGATCGAAGTAGCCGGCGGCGATGGTTTCGGCGCTGTCGCCCTGCCCCGGCTTGTACCAGCGCACCATCCAATTCAGCATGGACAGCACGGCGCGGCCGGTGGCGGCCACGTCCAGCGGGCGAAACGCGCCGTCAGCCACGCCCTGCGCAATCAGCGCGCGCAGGCGTTTCTCGTAGCTGTCGCGCAACCGGGCGGCGTCTTCGCGTTCGGGCAGGGCCATGCCGGAATAGCCGATCAGCATCGTCACGAATTCGGCATGGTGCTGTTCGAAATAGCGGGCATGGCCGACCATGAACGCGCGCAGCCGGGCGGCGGCGCCATCAGCACGGTCGACGTCCTGGCCCACGCTCTGGGTCAGGCCGCTCAGCACGCCCAGGATGATGGCGTCGTAGATGTCCTGCTTGGTCGTGTAGTAATGGTAGATGGCCGCCTTGGACACGCCGATGGCGGCGGCCAGGTCAGACACCGAGCTGCCGTCGTAGCCGCTTTGGGCGAAGAGCTTGGCGGCTTCTTCCAGGATGCGTTCGCGCGGGGCCGCCAGCGTGGGGGGCCGGCCGGCGCGGGCGCGCTTCTGGGCAGGAGGGACGGAGGTCGCCATGACAGCCTTTGCAAAGGGGTGGCGCCGCAGGCGGCCAAGGGGCCGGGCGGGCCTCCATTGACAGCGGTTCGGCGCATGCCGTTAAATAAAGATTAATTAATTACCGGACGGTCGGTAGGTAATTATAGGCACATCCGCCTCGGGGACTCAAGCCTGTCCGCAGGCGGCCTCTTCTGGACTGACCTGAACACAACGCGACGACGCTATGCCCCACTCTCTCGTGACAGATTTGTATGGCCAGATGTCCCTGCCGGTCATCAGCGCCCCCATGTTCATCGTCTCCAACCCGACGCTGGTGGTCGCCCAATGCACCAGCGGCATCGTGGGGTCGTTCCCCGCGCTGAACGCGCGCCCGCAAAGCCTGCTGACGGATTGGCTGGACGAAGTGCAGGCCGGCCTGGCCTCGTACCGCGAAGCGAATCCGGGCGCCGCCGTGGCGCCGTTCGCCGTGAACCAGATCATCCACCAGTCCAACGACCGCCTGGAGCAGGATCTGGCCGTATGCGCCAGCCATCGCGTACCGCTGATCATCACCAGCCTGCGCGCCCCCGGCGACCTGGTCAAAGGCGTGCACGACTGGGGCGGCAAGGTGTTCCACGACGTCACCACGATCCGCCACGCGGAGAAGGCGCTGGAAGCCGGCGTGGACGGGCTGATCCTGGTCTGCGCAGGCGCAGGCGGCCATGCCGGCACGCTCAGCCCCTTCGCGCTGGTGTCCGAAGTGCGCCGCTTCTATGACGGCCCGCTGATCCTGTCGGGCGCCATCACGTCCGGCGCGCACGTGCTGGCGGCGCTGGCCATGGGCGCGGACTTCGCCTACATGGGCACGCGCTTCATCGCCAGCGAAGAAGCCAACGCCAGCGAAGGCTACAAATCCGCCATCGTCGAGGCCAGCGCGTCCGACATCCTCTACACCCCGTTCTTCACCGGCATCCCCGGCAACTACCTGAAGGCCAGCATCGCGGCCGCCGGGCTGGACCCGGCCAACCTGCCGCAGCCGGACAGCGGCGCGTCCAACTTCGGTTCGTCCCGGGTCAAGCCGTGGAAAGACATCTGGGGCGCGGGCCAGGGCGTGGGCGGCATCGCCAGCATCGAACCCACCCGCAAGATCGTCGACACGCTGCGCCGCGAGTACGAAGACGCCCGCGCGCAATTGGCCGGCAGGTCCTTCGCATGAGCGCGGGCCTGAAAGTCGCCCGCGAGGGCGCCGTCCTGACGCTCACCGTCGACCGCCAGGACCGCCGCAACGCGCTGGACACGGCCACTTACGCCGCCTTGACCGAACAGATCTCGCTCGCATCGGCCGACCTGTCGGTGTCGGCCGTGATCCTGACCGGCGCGGGCGAACACTTCACCGCCGGCAACGACCTGCGCGACTTCCAGGCCGAACGCGGCGCGGGCGACAGCGCCGGCCTGACGTTCCTGCGGGCGCTGACCACGGCGGAGGTCCCGGTGATCGCCGCGGTCGAGGGCTACGCCATCGGCATCGGGGTGACCCTGCTGCAGCATTGCGATTTCGTCCATATCGGCGAAGGCGCTACCTTGCGCATGCCGTTCGTGGCGCTGGGCCTGTGCCCGGAAGGCGCATCCAGCCTGCTGATGCCCCGCCTGGCGGGGCGCCGCGCCGCCGAATGGCTGCTTCAGGGCAAGGCGTTTTCCGCCCGCGACGCGCACGAGGCCGGCCTGGCGACGTCAGTCGCGCCCAAGGGGCAGGCATTGGCGGCCGCACAGGCCACCGCCGCCGACCTGGCGCGCCAGCCGCCGGCCGCGCTGCGCCTGACCAAAGCCATGATGAAACGGGCCGACCGGCAGGCCATCCAGGAAACGCTGGACTACGAAGCCCAGCAATTCCGCGCCCGCCTGCAGACCGAAGAGGCGCAGGCGGCGTTCGCGAAGTTCTTCAAGAAATAGCGGTGCGCGTGAAGATGGGTTGCTCGTGCAACCCATCGCTTCAGAACGGCGAATCGGGCCGGAAATTGGGCGCCCGGCGCTCCCGCAGGGATTTGACCCCTTCTTTGACATCCGGGCCGCCGAAGCCCATGAATTCCAGCGCCAGCGACGTGTCGAAGGTGGGGCCGGCCATGCGCAGCCAGTTGTTCAGCGAATACTTGGTCCAGCGGATGGCGGTCTGCGAGCCGGCGGCCAGCTTGTTGGCCACCTCGAAGGCGCGGGTGATGAGCTCGGCTTCGTCCACGCACAGCGACACCAGGCCGATGCGCTCGGCTTCCTCGCCGGTGACGGTTTCGCACAGCATCAGGTAGTACTTCGCCTTAGCCATGCCGCACAGCAACGGCCAGACGATGGCCGCGTGGTCGCCCGCGGTCACGCCCAGGCGGGTGTGGCCGTCGATGATCCGCGCGTCGCGCGCCGCGATCGAGATGTCGGCCAGCAGCCCGGCCACCAGCCCCGCGCCCACGGCCGCGCCATGCATGGCGGACACAATGGGCTTGCTGCAATTGATGATGTTGTAGACCAGGTCGCGGGCTTCGCGCCAGACGCGGGTGCGCACGTCGAAGTCGTCCGCCATCTGCTGCACCAGGTCCAGGTCGCCGCCGCCGGAAAAGCCCTTGCCTTCGCCGCGGATCACCACCACCCGGGTGTCGGGGTCGGTGTCGATATCGCGCCAGATATCGGCCAGTTCGCGGTGCATGCGGTCGTCCGCCGTGGACAGCTTGCCCGGCACGCCGCCCTTGGCGCCCATGATCAGTTCCAACACGCCGCCGGGATGCCGGCGCAGCTTCAGGGACTCGTAGGCCGAATAGTGTTGCAGCGTGATATCAGTCATTGTCTTCTCCGCGTTGTCTTTACCAGTGGGGCAAGCCTGAGGCCGGCGCGTTTTTGCGAACTATAGTGGATACAACGGCGTCCACCCGCCGACAGCCCGAAGGAGCCTCACCCCATGAACACCCCCGCCCCGTCCGCCGGCGCCCCCATCGACCGCGCCAGCCTGCCCGCTCTGTTCGCCCCCCGCGGCGCGGACACCCACAAGGGCAGCTTCGGCACCGTCGGGATCGTGGGCGGCGGCCCGGGCATGGCGGGCGCGGTGTTGCTGGCGGGCCGCGCCGCGCTGAAGGTGGGTGCCGGCAAGGTGCTGGTCGGCTTTGCCCAGGACGCCGCGCCCCTTGCCTGCGACCCGCTGCAACCCGAACTGATGCTGCGCGACGCCCGGTCGCTGCTGGAGGAAGACTGGGGCATCACCGCCTGGGTCGCCGGCTGCGGCAT
>NZ_DBHKZA010000009.1:0-13291 GCF_057314935.1 Achromobacter sp. | reverse complement strand
CGTTGCTTTTAATTTAGGGTTATCCCTATAATGGTTTACCCCAAGACGAAACGGACTGGAGAAGACCATGAGCGAACTGACCTTGAATAGCACTGCCCGCCTGACCGACGCGCTGGAGCGCGACCTGCTCCGCGGCGCTCTCGAGAACCAACCGAATTCCCACCCGCTGACCAACCTGAAGAAGGCTGGCCAAACCGTGATGGCCGCTGTCGCCAGCGTGTTTGCCTTCATCGACGAAGTGAACGAATCGATGAACAAGGCCCGCGCCGCCAGCTCGCGCTTCTCCGGCTCTCAGTGGTAAGACCAGCTGCGCTGGACTGAATCGCGACCGATCTCCCGCGATTCAGCCCGGCGCGCTGCCGTTGCAACGGCCTGCTTGGCCGGTCCAAGCACCCCGTTCGGCGGACTCCGGCGCCTGCCCCTCACCGGCGCCATCGCGCCGCGCCGGCTCCCCTTCATGCTGTTGGGAGCCCCCGCGACGCCCTCCCGGCCCTGCTGCCGCACCCCTCCTCTCGGCGTTTTCCCTAGCGCCCGATTCGCCGTTCTTCATTGACAGCGCGCGAAGCCCCTACCGATAATCGGCCCCTTGCCGTCGTGCCTGGCGCCAAAACACCGTAAGCCCCCCGGCCGGCACCTGCTGCCCGCCCGGCCCGCCCGGTGGTTCTTGCACAGGCTCGATCCGGTTCGTTATCCATCCGGAGTTGTCACCATGAAGTTGCGCACCACCCTGGCCCTTGTGGCCGCCGCCATTCCCTTGGCAGCCGCCCAAGCCCAGACGCTGAAGATCGGCCTGTCGGCCGAACCCACTTCGGCAGACCCCCACTATCACAAGATGACGCAGAACGACGCGTTCTCCGCGCACGTCTACAGTTCGCTGGTGGGCCGCAGCGCCGACATGAAACTGACGCCCCAGCTGGCCACGTCGTGGAAGAACCTGGATGACCTGACCTGGGAATTCAAGCTGCGCGACGACGTCAAGTTCTCCAACGGCAAGCCGTTCACGTCTGAAGACGTGCTGTTCACGATCTGCCGCACGCTGAACAACGAAACCAACGTGTCGCAGTCCTACATGGACATGACCAAGCGCATCACCGACGTCCAGACGCCGGATGCGCACACCGTGATCATCAAGACCGGTGAACCCTTCCCGCTGATGCCCGCCGAACTGGCCCGTTCGCTGCCCATCGTCTGGAACGGCATCGTCGAGCACGGCAAACTGACGTTCGACCCGAAGAAGGGTTGCGGCGTGACGGGCGCCTGGCCCACCGTGGCCGACTTCAACAACGGCAAGGACGCCATCGGCACCGGCCCCTACACCCTGAAGTCGTATGTGAAGGGCACCGGCATCGAACTCGTCCGCAACGAGCAATACTGGGGCGAGAAGCCCTACTGGAAGGAAGTGAAGTTCGTGCCGGTGCCGTCCGCCGGCCCGCGCCTGACCGGCCTGTTGTCCGGCGACTTCGACATGATCGAAAACCCGGCCGCCCGCGACCTGCCGCGCCTGAAGGACAACCCGAAGTTCGGCTTCGTGGCCACGCCGTCCACCCGCCTGGTGTTCTTCCAGCCGGACGTGGGCCGCAACCCGAGCCCGTTCGTCAAGACGACCGACGGCAAGAACCCGCTGCAGGACCTGCGTGTGCGCAAGGCTATTTCCATGGCCATCGACCGCAAGACCATCACCGCCCGCATCATGGACGGCATGGCCACCCCGGCCTACCAGTTCATGCCCGACGGCATGTTCGGCGCGCTGCCCAAGGCCCCGGAAATCAAGTACGACCCGGAAGGCGCCAAGAAGCTGCTGGCCGAAGCCGGCTACCCGAACGGCTTTGAAATGACGCTGTCGTCCACCAACGACCGTTACGTCAACGACGGCCAGGTGGCCCAGGCCGTGGCCCAGTACCTGGCCCGCGTCGGCATCAAGACCAACGTGGACGCCATGACGGCCTCCATCTACTTCCCCAAGCGCGCCAAGCGCGAGTTCAGCTTCTCGATGGGCGGCTGGCCGGCGGAAACGGGTGAAGCCTCGGCGCTGTTCCAGCTGTGGGTCGCGTCGCTCGATTCCCCCAACAGCCTGGGCACCAGCAACTACGGCGGCTTCTCCAACGCCGATTTCGACAAGGTGTACAAGCAGGCCATCGTGACGGTGGACGCGCCCAAGCGTGAAAAGCTGCTGCAGGAATCCACTCAGATCGCTCTGGACAACGTGCCGCTGATCCCGCTGCACTTCGAAAGCAGCATCTGGGCCTTCCGCAAGGGCATCACCTACGAAGGCCGCCGCGACCAGTACACGCTGGCCACCTCGGTCACGCCCGAAAAGAAGTAATCAGGTCCGCCTGAACGACAGAACGGCTGCCTTCGGGCAGCCGTTTTTTTCGCCCCGCCACGCGAGCCGACGCCGGGGGCACGCCGTATGACCACACCTGATGGCCGCCCCTTATGGCCGCCCTGCCGGGCCGGCTGCCAGCGCCTGGTCCAGCTCCCGGGACAGCAGCTCGATGAACGCCTCCGCCTTGGGCGGCAGCACCCGCCCCGGCATCACCTGGATCTGCAGCGTGCGCGATTGCAGTTCGGCGTTGGAAATCGGCACGGCCACCAGTTCGTCACGCCGCAGGCTCCACGCCACCGAGATATAGCCGCTGAGCATGATGGCATCCGTGCCGAACACGAAACCGTGCAGGGGCGAGGAATCGTTGCAGGTCAGCACCGGATCCAGTTGCACCGATTCCAGCGCGCAGCCCATTTCGAAGAGCTGGCGCGTGGTGGTGCCCGCCCCCGTCAACGCCAGGGGAAAATCGCTGAGGTCCTGCAGGCTGACGCTGCGGCGGCCGGCCAGCGGATGGTTGGACGCCATGACCGCGTGCACGGGCGCGCGGCGCGAATACCGCACGCTGACCCCGTTTACCCGTTCGGCGATGAACGTCATGCCCAGATCGGCGCCGCCTTCGGCTACCCGGCGGCTCACCTCCGCGGGGGATCCGACGAACAGGTCAAAGCGGATGTTCGGCCGCTCCTGGTGAAAGCGCGCCATCACCGAAGGCACGAAGATGCGCGCGACACCTTCGACGGCGGCCACCCGGATCTCGTTGCGCGCCATGCCGCGGGCAGCAGCGATCTCCTGCAGGACCGATTCGGCCTCGAGCATGGTGCGCCGGGCGTGCGCCAGCAGCAGCTGGCCAGCCGGGCTCAAGACCATGCCCCGGGCGGCGCGCTCGAAAAGGGGCGCGCCCGCTTCCTCTTCCAGCTTGGCGATCTGCCGGCTGATCGCCGACACCGCCACATGCAGGCGCTCGGACGCGCCGCTCAGGCTGCCCGCCTGGGCAACCTCCAGAAAGTACTTCAGGGCGATTCCGTGCATGCTCAAGCCTCGCTGCCGGCGCAGACCTTTGCCTTTTAAGCAAAGCTGCCGATAAATATTCTAATTGTAGAGAAAGCTGCCAAACTCCTAGAATTCGCGGGGACCGCAACACCGCGGTGCGCGAATGAAGCTCGCCTGGCCCCAACCCCTATACAATCCCCTCGCTTCATCGGAGTTCCCATGCCCACGTCCTCGTCCGCGCCCCGTCCGCGCCCTTTCCTGCTTGCCTGTCCCGACCTGTCGGCCGAACGCCTGGGCAACACGGATACGCCGGGCGTCTGGCATTTCGATTCGGGCGTGCCGGGCAAACGGGTGATGCTGAGCGCGCTGATCCACGGCAATGAGCTGTGCGGCGCCTGGGCACTGAAGGAAGCATTGGCCGCCGGACTGCGTCCGCGCCGGGGTTCGCTGACGCTGGCGTTCTGCAACCTGGCCGCGTTCGACCGTTTCGACGCCGCCAACTACGCCCCCGCGCGCTTTGTCGACGAAGACATGAACCGCGTCTGGAGCGACGACAAGCTGGGCCTGCCCATCAGCCAGGAGCGCCGCCGCGCCGCAGAGATCCGCCCGTGGGTGGAACAGGCCGACTGGCTGCTGGACTTCCATTCGATGAGCAATTCCGACGTGCCGCTGCAGCTGACCGGCATGGAACAGCGCAATATCGACCTGGCGCTTTCGCTGGGCAACCCCGCCACCATCATCGCCGACGCCGGCCATGCCGCCGGCGTGCGCATGCGCGATTACGGCCGCTTCGGCGAAGCCGGCGACAACGGCACGCGTTCGCTGCTGATCGAATGCGGCTTTCACGGCGCGCCCGAAGCGCGCGGCGTGGCCGTCGACCAGATGGCGCGCTTCCTGCTGGAAGCCGGCACGGTCGATGCCCAGGACATCCCCGCCGGCTGGGTCGCCTCCGGCGCCCCGGCGCAGCGCGCACTGCGCGTGACGCATGCGGTCGCCGCCAAGAGCGCCGACTTCCGTTTCGCCGAGCCCTGGAAGGGCCTGGAGACGCTGGCGGCCGCCGGCACCGTGATTGGCTGGTCCGAAGGCGAGCCCGTCGCCACCCCCTACGACAACTGCGTGCTGATCATGCCGTCCACCGCGAACCTGCGGCCCGGCGTGACGGTCGTCCGGCTGGCCCAGCCTATCGCCTGATCCGCAGCCCTGATTCACCACGAGGGAGCGCCCGCCCAAGAGGCGCCCTTCGGCACGACGAGCACGACCGGCACTACCCATAACAACTAGGGAAAAACATGTCAGCCCAGGTATTCACCCGCAGCGCCTTGCTGGCCTGTACGCTTGCCGCCTGTACGGCGGCCGTCCAGGCCCAGACCCCGCCTTCCACCCTGAAGATCGGCCTGTCGTCCGAACCGACGTCGATGGACCCGCACTATCATCAGGCCACGCCGAATGATGCGATGACCTCGCACATGTTCGAGACGCTGGTGGGGCAGGACGCCAAGATGGACCTGATCCCGCGCCTGGCCACGGCCTGGAAGGCGGTCGACGACACCACCTGGGAATTCAAGCTGCGCGACGGCGTGAAGTTCTCCAATGGCCAGCCCTTCACCGCGCAGGACGTGATCTTCACGTTCTGCCGCGTGATGAACAACGAACAGTCCATCGGCGGTTCGTACCCCGCCGTCATCCAGAAGTTCGCCGATGTGCAGGCGCGCGACGGCAACACGCTGGTCATCAAGACGCACAAGCCCTATCCGCTCTTGCCCAACGACCTGACCCGCACCGCCATCCTGTGGAGCGGCATCGTCCTGCACGGCCCCATCACCTTCGACCTGAAGAACAAGTGCGGCGTGACCGGCCCATGGCCCACGGTGGCCGACTTCAACGGCGGCCGCGACGTGATCGGCACCGGCCCCTACACGTTGAAGTCCTACGTGAAGGGCACCGCCATCGAACTGGTCCGCAACGACGGTTACTGGGGCGACAAGCCGGCCTGGCCGGCGGTCAAGCTGGTGCCGGTGCCGGCGGCGGGCCCGCGTCTGACGGGCCTGTTGGCCGGCGATTTCGACCTGATCGAAAACCCCGCCGCCCGCGACGTGAAGCGCATTTCGCAAACCCCGGGCTACGGCTACGTGATCACGCCGTCCGTGCGCGTGGTGTATTTCCAGTTCGACGTGGCCCGCAGCCCCAGCCCCACGGTCAAGGCCGCCGACGGCAAGAACCCCTTGCAGGACGTGCGCGTGCGCCGCGCCATTTCGATGGCGATCGACCGCAAGACCATCGCCGAGCGCATCATGGACGGCGCGGCCACCCCTGCCAACCAGTTCCTGCCCGACGGCATGTTCGGCACGCTGCCCCATCCGCCCGAGCTGAAGTACGACCCGGAAGGCGCCAAGAAACTGCTGGCCGAAGCCGGCTACCCCAACGGCTTCGAACTGGCCGTCTCGTCCACCAACGACCGCTACATCAACGACGCCCAGATCTCGCAGGCCGTCGCGCAGTACCTGTCGCGCGTGGGCATCAAGACGACCGTCGACGCGATGACGCGGTCGGTGTATTTCCCCAAGCGCGCCAAGCGCGAATTCAGCTTCGCGATGGGCGGCTGGTCGTCCGAAACCGGCGAAGCCTCGTCTTTCCTACAATACTGGGTTTCCCGGTTCGACAAAGCGCAAGGCCTGGGCACCAGCAACTATGGCGGTTACGACAACCCCGAGTTCGACGGCGTGTTCAAGCGCGCGCTGGTGACCGTGGACCCGGCCGAGCGGGAAAAGCTGCTGCAACAGTCCCTGACCCTTGCACTGGCCGACCTGCCCAGCATCCCCCTGCACTTTGAAAGCAGCATCTGGGCGTTCAAGAAGGGGCTGGCCTACGAAGGCCGGGCCGATCAGTACACCCTGGCCATGTCGGCCAAACCCGCCAAGTAAGCACGCGGCGCCAAGAAACCCTGAGCCCACCAAGGAAATCATCACGTGGCCTTGTTCATCCTGCGCAGACTGATACAGAGTCTGTTCGTACTGCTGGCCGTTTCGGTCGTGGTCTTCTTCGCGGTGTATGCCGTGGGCGATCCGATCGAACTGCTGGTCAGCCCCGAAGCCAGCCAGGCCGCCCGCGAGGCGATGATCGCCCGCCTGGGCCTGGACCTGCCCGTGTGGCAGCAATACACCGGGTTCCTGTGGCGCGCGCTGCACGGCGACCTGGGCACGTCCTTCGTGCACGGCATCCCCGCGGTCGAACTGATCGTGCAACGCATCCCCGCCACGTTCGAGCTCGTCTTCGTGGCCATCATGCTGACCTGTGTGATCGGCATCCCGCTGGGGCTGGTCGCCGGCCTGTACCGTGACGACTACCTGGGCCGCGGCATCATGGCCTCGTCCGTGCTGGGTTTTTCGCTGCCGAACTTCTGGCAGGGCATGATGCTGATCCTGCTGTTCGCCGTCTGGCTGGGCTGGCTGCCGGCCACCGGGCGCGGCGACACCGTCACCGTGCTGGGCGTGCGCCTGTCCATCCTGACGGCCGACGGCTGGTCGCACCTGATCATGCCGGCCATCAACTTGGCGCTGGCCAACATCGCGCTGGTGCTGCGCCTGACCGCCTCCGGCGTGGTCGAGGCCCGCAGCCAGGACTACGTGAAGTTCGCGCGCGCCAAGGGCGTCAAGCCCGGCCGCATCGTGCGCCGCCACATCCTGCGCAACATCCTGATCCCGGTCGTGACCGTGATCGGCATGGAGTTCGGCAGCCTGATCGCCTACTCCACCATCACCGAGACCGTGTTCGCGTGGCCCGGCATGGGCAAGCTGCTGATCGACAGCGTCTACCAGCTGGACCGCCCCGTGGTGGTCGCGTACGTGATGCTGGTCACCCTGATCTTCGTGGTCATCAACCTGGTTGTGGACATCCTGTACGCCGCGCTCGACCCGCGCGTGCAGCTCGTGACCCCCGCTCAATAATCCGCCATGGCTAACTCTCCCAATCCCGGCCGCACCCGCACCGTCCAGCCCCTGGCTGAGACGCCGCAGCGCGCCTCCATCCTGAAGAAACTGCGCGCGCGCCCCACGGTGCGCGGCTCCGTGATCGCGCTGGCCATCCTGGTGGTCCTGGTGATCTTCGCCCCGTACTTCGCCCCGCAGAACCCGTATGACCTGGCCAACCTGTCGCTGATGGACGGCCGCCTGGCGCCGCGCCAGGCGCTGATGGACGGCAGCATCGCCTGGCTCGGCACCGACGACCAGGGCCGCGACATGCTCAGCGCCATCCTGTACGGCCTGCGCATCAGCCTGATGGTGGGCCTGTCCGCCGTCGTGCTGGCCACCGCCGTCGGCGGCGCGGTCGGCCTCGTCGCCGCCTATGTCGGCGGCCTGGTCGACACCGTGCTGATGCGCATCGTCGACTTCATCCTGGGTTTCCCGACCATCCTGGTGGCGCTGGTGCTGCTGGTGGTGCTGGGGCGCGGGGTCGACAAGGTGATCCTGGCGCTGGTGCTGGTGCAATGGGGCCACTACGCCCGCATCATGCGCAGCCGCGCCCTGCAGGAACGCCGCAAGGAATACGTGGAAGCGGCCGCCAACCTGGGCTTTCCGGCCTGGCGCATCATGGTGTTCCACCTGCTGCCCAACTGCCTGGGCCCCGTCATGGTGTTCGCCACCATCCAGATCGCCACCGCGATCGCGCTGGAAGCGACGCTGTCCTTCCTGGGGGTCGGCGTGCCGATCACCGAGCCGTCGCTGGGCCTGCTGATCTCGAACGGTTTCCAATACCTGTTGTCGGGCGATTACTGGATCAGCCTGTTCCCGGGCATCGCCCTGCTGGTGCTGATCCTTTCCATCAACATCGTGGGCGACCGCCTGC
The DNA here is from genome assembly GCF_057314935.1 of Achromobacter sp. Taxonomy (NCBI): domain Bacteria; kingdom Pseudomonadati; phylum Pseudomonadota; class Betaproteobacteria; order Burkholderiales; family Alcaligenaceae; genus Achromobacter; species Achromobacter sp. Next base: position 5,133 of record NZ_DBHKZA010000009.1, on the reverse strand, counting down.
GTGAAAGCCTGGACCCCAAGCGATGACGCCCACCCCCGAAGCGGCTGCGCGCTTCCCCCTCAAGGGGGCATGCCTGCGGACCGGCGAAGCCGGCTCCGCGCGGACAAACCCACCCCCGGAAGCGCTGCGCGCTTCCCCCTTCAAGGGGGCGCGCCTGCGGACCGGCGGAGCCGGATCCGCGGCGCCTCGATCGGGGAAGAGCCGCAGCATGCGCGGCGCCTAGCGTCATGGACAAATGAAATGAGCGAAACCCTTCTTGATGTGCGTGGACTGCGCACTGCATTCCATACCGAAGCCGGCGCCTACCTGGCGGTCGACGGCGTCGACCTGACGGTGCGCCGCGGCGAGATCGTCGGCCTGGTCGGCGAATCGGGTTCAGGCAAATCCGTCACCGGCTTCTCGCTGCTGGGTCTGATCGACCCGCCCGGGGAAGTCGTGGACGGCGAAGTGAAGTTCAAGGGCACCGACCTGCGCAAGCTCTCGGAAGAGCAGATGCGCCAGTTGCGCGGCAACCGCATCGCCATGATCTTCCAGGACCCGCTGATGACGCTCAACCCGGTGCTGCGCATCGGCGAGCAAATGATGGAAGCCATCCTGACGCACGAAAACGTGTCGCGCGCGCAAGCGGAAGAACGCTGCCGCGAGGCGCTGGCGATGGTCGGCATCCCGTCGCCGGAAAAGCGCTTGAAGAGCTATCCGCACGAATTCTCGGGCGGCATGCGCCAGCGCGTGGCGATCGCCATCGCCATGCTGAACAAGCCCGACCTGATCATCTGCGACGAGCCCACCACCGCGCTGGACGTCACCATCCAGGGCCAGATCCTCTACCGCATGCAGGAGATCTGCCGCGAGCACAACACGGCGCTGATCTGGATCACCCACGACCTGGGCGTCGTAGCCGAACTGGCCGACCGCGTGGCCGTGATGTATGCCGGCCGCATCGTTGAAAGCGGGCCGGTCGAACAGGTGCTGGAATCGCCGCGCCACCCCTACACCAAGGGCTTGCTGGATTCGATGCCCGGCGCCACCCAGCCCGGCGCGCGCCTGCACCAGATCAACGGCATGGCGCCCAGCCTGGCCGGCCGCCCCTCGGGCTGTGCGTTCCGCCCGCGCTGCACCAAGGTCATCCCGCGGTGCACCGAACAAGCCCCCTCCGTTACCACCGAAGGTCCGCGCAGCTATCGCTGTTACGTGCCGATAGCCCGCGAGGCACGAGAAGCATGAGCCAAGCCGATACCCCCGTCATCGAGCTCAAGAACGTCCACAAGCGCTTCGAGCAACGTCCAGACCTGGCCCAGCGCATCCTGGCCCTGACCGGCCGCCCCATCGACCGCCGCACGGTCTATGCCGTCAATGGCGTGGACCTGTCCATCAAGCGCGGCGAAGTGGTCGGTCTGGTGGGCGAGTCCGGCTGCGGCAAGTCCACGCTCGGTCGCGTCGTGGCCGGCCTGCACCGCCAGAGCGAAGGCGAGCTGCTGTACCAGGGCCAGGACGCCGTGCGCCTGCGCGGCGCTGAAAAGCTGGCCTACACGCTGGGCGTGCAGATGATCTTCCAGGACCCGCAGGCGTCCTTGAACCCGCGTCAGCGGCTGCGCCAGATCCTGGGCGAATCGCTCAAGGTGCACAAGCTGGCCCCGCCGGCCGAGATTCCGGCCCGCATCGACCAGGCCCTGAAGGAAGTGGGCCTGGACGCCGAATACCGCGACCGTTTCCCGCACCAGATATCGGGCGGGCAGCGCCAGCGCATCGGCATCGCCCGCGCGCTGATGGTGGCGCCCAAGTTCCTGGTCTGCGACGAACCGGTAGCCGCGCTCGACGTGTCGATCCAGGCGCAGGTGATCAACCTGTTCATGGACCTGCGTGAACAGCACGGCTTCACCTACCTGTTCATCAGCCACGACCTGGGTGTGGTCAAGCACATCTCGGACCGCGTGGCGATCATGTATCTGGGCAAGATCGTGGAGATCTCCACAGCAGCCGAGATCTTCGCGCGCGCCAACCACCCCTACACCCAGGCCCTGATGGCCGAAGTGCCGGACGTGGCCCGCCGCGGCCGCAAGTTCACGCCGATCAAGGGTGAAATCCCGTCGCCGCTGAACCCGCCCCCGGGCTGCACGTTCAACCCCCGTTGCCCCCACGCCATGCCGCGTTGCCGCGAGCAGGCGCCGGTCCTGAAAGAAATCTCGGCGGGCCATTGGTCGGCCTGTCACCTGAATGAAGCGAGCGCCTGATGAAACCCTCCGACATGTCCAACGTGGACCGCATCGCCATTGAAATGGGCCATGCGGGCCGCAACGCCATCCTGTACGTGGATGAAGACCGCAACTCCGACCGTCCGTTCAAGCTGCAGACGTACCGCCCTTACGGCTACACGCCGGATCGCCCGGTCGTCATCGTGCAGCACGGCGTGCTGCGCAACGGCGACGAATACCGCGACTTCTGGGTCGAGGCCGCCGACAAGCACAAGCTGCTGATCGTGGCGCTGACGTTCTCCAACGAGATCTGGCCCGGCGTCGAAAGCTACAACAACGGCCGCGTGTTCTCGGCCGGCGGCAATCCGCGCCACATCGACGGCTGGACCTACGCGCTGGTCGGCAACGTGATCCGCGACATGATCGACGGCGAAATCACCGACGGCCAGAACATCTACCTGTTCGGCCATTCGGCCGGCGGCCAGTTCGTGCACCGCCTGATGAGCAGCCAGTCGCATGCGCCGTTCAAGGCCGTCGCCGCCGGCAACCCGGGCTGGTACACGCTGCCGACGTTCGACTTCCCGTTCCCGGAAGGCATGGACGGCGTCGGCCTGACCGAAGAACATCTGGTGAAGTTGCTGGCCTACCCGATGACCATCCTGGCGGGCGATCAGGACATCGCGACCGACGACCCCAACCTGCCGTCCGAGCCGGCCGCCATGCGCCAGGGCCCGCACCGCTTCGCCCGTGCGCAGAACTACTACGAGTTCGGCAAGAAAGAAGCCGAACGCCGCGGCGTGCCGTTCGGCTGGACGCTGCAAGTGGTGCCCGGCATCGGCCATGACGGCCGCGCCATGTCGGCCGTGTGCGCCAGCCTGTGGTTCGACGGCAAGATGCCGGATGCCGCCGAACTGGCCCGCCTGGCCGGCCAGCAGGTCGCCTGACCGCCCTCTTCCTTCCCCTTGCTGAATACCGATACCGCCATGTCCAACACTCAGAGCACTGAACAGATCGTCGCCGGCATCCAAAGCTGGCTGCAATGCGAATCGCCGTCGAACTTTCCGGAAGGCATCGCCGCGATGGCGCGCATCATCGCCGACTACGCGGCGGCCGCCGGCCTGACGGTGGAACTGTCGTCGCTGGGCCCCACCACGGGCCCGCTGCTGTACGCCACCAACCGCGCCCCCGGCGACACGCGCCCCGGCATCCTGATCCTGGCGCACATGGACACGGTGCATCCGGTCGGCACGCTGCTGGAGAACCCGGTACGCATCGACGGCGACCGCCTCTATGGCCCCGGCAGCTATGACATGAAGGCCGGCATCTACCTGGCGCTGACGGCGCTGGCCGGCGTGGCGCGCCCGGGCGCGACGCAGCTGCCCGTGGACTTTCTGGTGGTGCCCGACGAAGAAACCGGCAGCCACGCATCGCGCGTGCACATCGAGCGCTTCGCCGCCAACGCCAAGTACGCGCTGGTCTGCGAACCGGCCCGTCCCAACGGCGGCAAATGCGTGACCGCGCGCAAGGGCACGGGCATGCTGAACCTGAACGTCAAGGGCCGTCCGGCCCACGCCGGCATGCAGCACGAAAAGGGCCGCAGCGCGATCCGCGAAATGGCGCACCAGGTGCTGGCGCTGGAAGCGATGACCGACTACGACCGCGGCATCACGGTCAGCGTCGGCACCATCGCCGGCGGCACGGTCACCAACACGGTGCCGGCCCTGTGCCGTTGCGTGGTGGACTTCCGCGTGCCGGACATGGGAGCCGCGGAAGACGTGCTGCGCCGCATGCGCGAATTGTGCGCGGTGGGTCCGGATGTGGAACTGGACATCAACGTGGAACTGAACCGTCCGCCGATGGTGAAGACGCAAGCCGCGGCAGACCTGCTGGCGTTGGTGCAAGGCTATGCGGACCGGGCAGGTTTCCTGCTGGAAGACGCGCCGATGACCGGCGGCGGCAGCGACGCGAACTTCACGTCGGCGATGGGGATTCCGACGCTGGACGGTCTTGGCGCCGACGGCGACGGGGCGCATACGTTGAATGAATATATTCTGGTGTCGACGTTGGAGCAGCGGTTGAAGTTCTGGGAATTGTTGCTTCGGGAATTAGCGTAGTTTTTTTGTGGCGGATGGGCGTTCTTTAGACGCCCATCGGGTCGGCGGCCTGGGGCACGAGGGTCAACGATTGCGGTCCGGAGCCTTCGCTCCGGACTGCCCCGTCGTCATCTTCGTTGCCGCCTACGGCGGCTGCCTTCAGATTCCCTCGGGCTTATCGACGCCCCTCGCGCCCCAGGCCGCCAACCCGACGGGCTCTGGTGGCTGCAATTCCATCGCCGCCGGGGAGAATCGTGTACTTGCGTTCTCGTCAACAATTTTGAGTGGTGGAGGATCTTGCGGGGCCCGCTCCCGGCCGGCCGCGCGGGCGGCCTTTGGGAGCTTACGCATCGTCTTGCGTCGTGGTGAAGTTCGCTTCGCGTGTGGGTGGCGTTGTGGGAGTTCTTCTCTCGCGTCGTTTAGGGCAGATGAGCGTCAGTGCCAGCCCACACGACAGTCTCCCTGTTAGACGGGTGGCGCGCGCGCAGGTCTGGCTACGCACACAGCTCTCTGCCGCGCGCCACCCGTCGCTCCACCCCACCCCGTGACTGCGGGGATCATTAGCAAGCTGCTCTTCACCGGCGCGCAAGCGATCACTGCTCCGACGCTTCGACAATGCGTATGCCGAATGCGGCCGCCCGCGCGGACGCATGAGGCGGGCGACGCAAATCCCGTCAGTAATCGGGAACCTGGCAGCGCGAACCAAGACGGCGCAGCTCGTCGGCGGGGTCGGGGGGTGGCGCGCAACCTTGATGCGCCCGAGGGAATCTGAAGGCAGCGGCCGTAGGCCGCAACGAAGATGACGAGAGGGCAGTCCGGAGCGAAGGCTCCGGACCGCAATCGTGGGC
>NZ_DBHKZA010000008.1:103114-106353 GCF_057314935.1 Achromobacter sp. | reverse complement strand
GATGCCTTGGCCGGCGCCGGCCCCTTTGCCAGTTCGATCCGCATGCGGTCCACGTCCGTCAGCGGGATGCCGGCGTCCTTGCCGCCGTAGGCGCCCAGGACCGGCGCCTTCAGCTCATTCACCAGGCTCAGCACCGACTTCGGCTTCAGGTCGCTGGGTTCGCCGCCCAGTTGGCCGTAGAACGCCGCGCCGGCCTTGAGCTTCGGGTTGTGGGCGGCGTATAGCCAGACCTGGCGGCCGCCCCAGCAGAAGCCCACGATGCCCAGCTTGTCCGCATCGCCGCCGTTGGCTGCCGCCCATTTCGCGGTGGCGTCCAGGTCGCCTTGGACTTGCGCATCGGGCACCTTGCCGATGATTTCGGCCTGCAGCTTCGGGATCTCGGTGTATTTCGACGGATCGCCCTGACGCGCGAACAGTTCGGGCGCGATCGCCAGATAGCCCAGATGGGCCAGCCGGCGGCACACGTCCTGGATGTACTCGTGCACACCGAAAATCTCGGACACCACGATCACGGTCGGCAGGTTCTTTTTGCCTTGCGGCGCCGCACGGTAGGCGGGCATCTTGCCGTCCGCCGTGGGGATATCGATCTTGCCGGCAGTCAGCCCCTTGGCGTCGGTGGCGATGGCGGTCTGGGCCACGGCGGGCCCGGCGGCAAGCGAGAAGCCGGCTGCGACCGTCGTGGCGATAAAGCCCCGACGGTCCAGCCGCAAAGGCGGCAACAGGCTGTCGAAGTGCGCGTCCTGGTCTTTCATCAAGAATCTCCTGGCAAAAGCGGGGCCGGGGACGCAACGCGTACCCCTGGCGGCCCGCCGGGTTCACTTCAGGGAGAAGTCCACGCGCGAGGGTTGCCCCTCGTCCTTGATGCCGTCCGCGTCCAGCTGCGGCGCAACGATGAACACACGGTCCGCGAGTCCTTCCTGGGCTTGCAACTTCTCATACACCGCCTGCGCGCGCGCATCGGCCAGTTGGCGCAATTGCTCGTCGCCCACCGGCGCCACGCTGCGCAGCATGGCTTCCATCTGATCCGCCGGCACGGACTTGGCCATGCCGATGAAATTGCGCGGCTTGTCCTTGATGTCGGCGTCGTCGTACACCTCTTCCAAGTACTTGGCCCGCTCGGCGGCAGACACCTTCACGCCCGCCACGTCCGGCTTCTTGCCGCGCGGCGTGGTGGCCGCCGCCTTGGCGGCGCGGATCTGGCCCTCGACCCAGGCTTGGCGCAGGCCTTCCATGTCGGTCTTGGGATCGGCGCGGCCGCTGATGTCCATCTTCAGCGCCGGACGGTCCGTCAGTGCCTTGGTCAGCGTGTCGATGCGCTGCTGGGAGTCTTCGGTCAGCACCGCGCTGCCCGGCTTGAACTCCACATAGGACAGTTCTTCGCCGCCGCCGAAGGCCGACGCAAGCAGGCTGAACGGCGACGTCACGGCCTTGACCACCAGATTGAGCAGCACGCGCACGACGATGCCGCCCACCGAGAATTCGGGATCGTCCAGCGATCCCGAGATCGGCAGGTTGATGTCGATGTTGCCGCGGGAGTCCTTCAACAGCGCCACGGCCAGCAGCACCGGCAACTTGGTCGCGTCCGGGCTGTTGGTCTTGTCGCCGAAGGTCAGCTGGTTCAGCACCACGTGGTTGGACGCCTGCAGCGCGCGGTCCTTGATCTTGTATTCCAGGTCCACCGAGAGCTTGCCGCGCTTGATCGGATAACCGACATACTTGGCCGAATAGGTGTTGAAGCGCGGCAGGTCCACCCCCTTGGCCGAGGCCTTCAGGTCCAGGGTCAGGAACTTGGCGAACGGCTGCACGATGCCGCTGATGGACAGCGGCGCCGTGGTGTAGACGCGGCCCGTGACCTTGACCTTGGCGGGTTGGGGATTAGTGGACGACACCGCCGTGATCGCGCCTTCGATCGCCGACAGTTCGGCCACGTAGTTGGGTTTGACGAAGCGGTCGGTGAAGGTCATTCGGCCGCGCGACAACGTGACGCTGTTGACCGAGATATCCGGCATGCCCCCGCCTGCGCTGCTTTTCGCGGCAGGAACCGGCGCGGGCGCCGCGGCCTGTCGGCCCGGCGTCTGCGTGTCCTGCGTGATGGAGCCGCCCGCCTGGCCGGGCGCCGCCACCAGGTCCATGACGTTCAGGCGGCCCTGCGCGTTCAGCAGGATGCGGCCGTAGAAGTCTTCCAGCGCGATGTCGCCCAGCTTGGCGCCGATCTTGTCGCCCGCCACCGAGATGTCCATGCCGGAAAACCCCAGCCGCTTCCAGTTCAGGAAGTCGTCGTTGTTCACCCGGTCTTGAAGGTCCACGCCCGTGACCTCGACGCCGCCCTTCCAGTTGACCTTCATCGGCGCGCTGCCCGCTGCGGCTGTGAAGTCCACGTCGCCCTTGGCGCCCAGCGTAATGGCGCGCACGGTGGCGTTCAGGCTCGAGGCCGCATAGGGCGCGAAGGACGCGACATTGAGCTCGGACAGGTCCACCGACGATTTCAGCGTCAGCGGTTGCGGCGTGAACATGCCTTTCATGTCCAGTTTGCCATTGCCCTGGATGCCCGCGGCGGCCAGCGTGAAGTTGCTCTGGCCCGGCCCCATCGCCAGCCGGTCGGCGGTGACGCGCAGCGTTTGCAGGGCGATGTCCAGCGCAGGCTTGAGCGACTCGTCGCGCGCCTTGAACTGCGTCAGGTCAGCCTGGACGGCCGTGGCGGACGCGTCCACCACGCCATTCTTCTCCAGCACGTGCACCTGGGCGGCGGCGCCCAGGCGGCCATCCAGCAGCACGATCGGCGCCACGCTGCGCACCGCCGGCGCCAACGGCGCCAGGGCCACGTTGCCCAGGCGCACGCCCAGTTCCAGCGACAAGGGCTTCAAGACCAGCGGACCCTTCGCGCGGATCCAGCCCCCATCGGTGCTGTTGTCGACGGTCAGCCACAGGTTGACGGGCTGGTCCTTGACCTCGGGCAGCGCAACGCCTTCAACGGTCACGGCCATGCCGGTCATGACGTAGTCCAGCTTGCTGATCGCATCCGTGATGTAGAGCTCGCCCTCGTGCAGGTTGAAGGCGTCCAGCGTGACTTTCCATTCTTCCGGGGCGGCGGGCGGCGGCGGGGCGGCGTCCGAGCCCGGTGCGGCCGGCGTACCCGCCGCGGCGGTGATGCCAGGCGCGGCCGCGGTGGTCGGGCCCGACGCGGCAGCCGTGGCGGGCGCCGGGGCCGGCGCATCTGCCGCCGGCTTGGCGGCCCCCTG
>NZ_DBHKZA010000008.1:86562-103014 GCF_057314935.1 Achromobacter sp. | reverse complement strand
TCCGGCTTGGGGGCATCCGCGCGGGCGACCTCCGTCTTCGGCGCCACCTTCAATCCGACGTCCCGCCGCAACTTGTCGGCCACCGGCGTCTCGTTGGGCGCCACGCCGCCCAGTTCCTTCAGCTTGGCCACCACGTCCTGCCAGTTCAGGTGCTGGTTGGCGTAGCGGCGCACGTGGATCTGCGGCGCCCACAGGCCTACTTCGCCCACGTACACCCGGCGCGCGATCGGCTCCAGCTCCAGGCGGGTGACGGTCAGGGCGCTCCAGGCGGCCAGGCCTTCGCCCGCCGTGTCGCGCAGATCGAAGCGGCGCAGGCCCAGGTCGCCCACCACGCGGATCTTGGGCGCGGCGTCCTTGGGCTGCTCGAACACGATTTGCAGGTTGGAGTCCAGCAGCGCGCTTTCCAGCTTGAAAGGCAGCGGCATGGGCCAGACATCGGCCCACTTTTCCAGTTGCAGGCCGTTGAACGCGACGCGCAAGGTCGACGACGGCACCTTGTCGAACGGGCGCGCCACGCCGGTCAGGTCGAACGGGCTGCCGTTGATGCGCAGGTGCAGCCGGGGCTGCACGTCGATATCGGTGGCGTAGCCGAAGTTGGAGATGAAGGGCACGCCAACGCCCAGTTCGTCCACCACCTGCTTGCGGCCGGTGACCTTGTCGTCCAGCGTGATGCTGCCGCCTTCGATCACCATGTTGTTCAGCGAGAAGCGCGGCAGTCCTTCGTCCGGCTTGGGCGGTTCGTCGGGCTTGGCGGCCGACATTTCGGCCACGCGTTGCTGTATGTCAGAGAAATTGAACCGCGTGACGTCTTCACGGACGATGGCGATGTTAGGCTGGCGCAGCGTCAAACGATCGACAACCGGCGCGAACCAGAACAGGGAGCTCCAGGCGGCGCTGACATCCAGTTCGGCCAGCGACAGCAATGGCGTCTGCGACCCGGGCTGGGCTACCGCCAGGTCGCGGGCGCGGACGGTCAGGGTGAACGGATTGAAGGTGATCTTGCCGACGGAAACTTCGCGGCCGATCATCTTGGCCACATCCCCGGTCAGGACGTTTTGCAGCACCTTGGGGACTTGCCATGCGGCAATGCCGCAAAGGATCAGCGCAACCGCAACGATGCCCAGAAGAATCTTGCCGGCGCGCCGGGTAAACCGAAGCTTTAGGCTCCGCAAGGGCATCGCGAGTCTCCTGATACGAGTTGAAGGCGATTATCGCGCCCCGGTTAGCGCTCGTCTATCATAGGCGTAACGGCGGCCCTCCCGGCCACCCGGGACCGCTCTTTTCAAACATTAACAATTCTCGATCCCGATTCCCATGCCACCATCCACCCCTACCTTGAGCCACCTGGATGAAGCCGGCCAGGTCCGCATGGTCGACGTCATCGCCAAGACGGATTCCGAACGCGTCGCGATCGCCACCGCCAGCGTGCGCATGAATGCGGTGGCCTACGGCCTGTTGACCCAGCCCGGCCGGGGCAAGGGCGAAGTGCTCAACACCGCGCGCGTCGCCGCCGTCCTGGCCGCCAAGCGCTGCGCCGAGCTGATCCCGCTATGCCACAGCCTGCCGCTGGCGTTCGTGGGCATCGACTTCTCGCTGGACGACGCCGCCCACCGCATCGACATCCTGGCCACCTGCCGCACCAGCTACAAGACGGGCGTCGAAATGGAAGCCATGATGGCGTGCAGCGTGGCCGCGCTGACGATCTACGACATGTGCAAGGCCGCAGACAAAGGCATCGTGGTCGAACAAGTACGCCTTAAGTACAAGGCGGGAGGAAAAAGCGGTGAATGGCGCAACGATTGATCTCCTGTACTTCGCCCGCGTGGCCGAACTGGTCGGCAAGCGCGCGGAAAGCTGGCCTCTGGACGGCGAGTCCACGGGTGCGCAACTGCTGGCCGCGCTGGGTGAACGCTATCCCCAGCTGGAACCCGCCAGCCGCCTGAAACTGGCCATCAACCAGACCCACTCCAAACCGACGGCTCCGATCCGCCCTGGCGACGAAGTCGCGGTGTTCGAACCCGTTACCGGAGGGTGAACGCCATGATCAGCGTCCAGGAAGCCGATTTCGACGGCGCCGCGCTGACCGCGGCGCTGCGTGAACGGGCGGGGGCCGGCGTAGGCGGCATCGTCACCTTTGTGGGTTATGTGCGCGACTACGCGCCCGACTCGCCCACCGAAACGCTCTTTCTCGAGCACTATCCCGGCATGTGCGAACGCGAGCTTGAAGCGATCGCCGACACCGCGCGGGCGCGCTGGAACCTGGATGGCACCGTGATCGTGCACCGGGTCGGCGCCTTGACCCGCAACGCCCAGATCGTGTTCGTGGCGGCAGCCAGCGCGCACCGCGGCGACGCCTTCCGCGGCTGCGAATACATCATCGACGCGCTCAAGACCCGCGCGCCCTTCTGGAAGCGCGAAACGCTCTCGGGCGGAAGCAGCTTCTGGGTCGAACAACGCCAATCCGACCAGGACCGCACGGATGCCTGGGATGAAGATCCTGCTTCGAAGAAGGAACACCCATGAGCGAAGACACCCCCGTTCCCATGTCGCTGGCCTGCGCCGTGCTGACCATCAGCGACACGCGCAGCGCGGGCGACGACACCTCGGGCAACCTGCTTGCCCATAGCCTGGCGCATGCGGGCCACCAGTGCGTGCGCCGCGACATCGTCCGCGACGACATCTATCAGATCCGCCGCGTCATCAGCGACTGGATCGCCGACCCCGACGTGCAGATCATCCTGACGACGGGCGGCACGGGGTTTTCGCATCGCGACCATACGCCAGAAGCCATCCTGCCGCTGCTGGACCGAGAGATCCCCGGCTTCGGCGAATTGTTCCGCCAGATTTCGTACACCGAGATCGGCAGTTCCACCATCCAGTCGCGCGCGTTTGCGGGATCGGCCAACCAGACGCTGATCTTCTGCCTGCCGGGTTCCAACAATGCCTGCGAAACGGCGTGGGCGCAGATCCTGCGCGAGCAGCTCGACAGCGGCCACCGGCCGTGCAATTTCGCCACGCATTTCAAGCCCAAACAAGAAGACAACTGACCCATGCTGGATTTTGACCAAGCCCAGACCCTGCTGGCCAATGCCGCAGGGCCGTTGCAGCGCCATGAAGACATCGGCCTGAATGACGCCCCCGGCCGCGTGCTGTCGGCCGACCTGACCGCCACCGTGGACATTCCGCCGGCCGACAATAGCGCCATGGACGGCTACGCCTTGCGCGTGGCCGACTGGCGCGCGGGCGGCCGGCTGCCCATCCAGCAGCGGTGCTATGCAGGCGACGTGCCCGAACCGCTCAAGCCCGGCCACGCGATCCGCCTGTTCACCGGCAGCCTGCTGCCGGACGGCGCCGACACCGTGGTCATGCAGGAAGACTCCGTCGAAGCCGACAATCAGGTGGAGATCACCCGCCAGCCCGCGCCCAACCAGCACATCCGCCGCCGCGGCGAAGACACGATGGCCGGCGCGCCGCTGCTGCCCGCCGGCACGGTGCTGCAAGCCGCGCACGTGGCGCTGCTGGCCTCGCAGGGGCTTGCCCGCGTGTCGGTGGTCGGCCAGCTGCGCATCGGCATCCTGACGACCGGCGACGAATTGGTGCCACCGGGCACGCCCCGCGCGCCGGAACAGATCTACAACTCGAACGGTCCGATGCTGGCGGCGCTCGCGCGCGGCCTCGGCGCCCTGCCCGTGCACGTGCTGCATGCGCGCGACACCGAAGCCGATCTGCTGGCGGCGTTCAAGACGCTCTTGGCGGACTGCGACCTCGTGCTGAGCGTGGGCGGCGTGTCGGTCGGCGAACGCGATCTGGTCAAACCGGCGCTGGCCACGCTGGGCGGTGAACTGTCGCTATGGAAGGTGCGCATGAAACCGGGCAAGCCGGTGGCGCTGGCGCAGATCGGCGGCAAGCCGGTAGTCAGCCTGCCGGGCAATCCGGTATCGGCGTATGCCGTGTTCGCGATGCTGGTGTCGCCGCTCGTGCGGCGCATGCAGGGCCGCGACGAGATCTTCCCGCCGGTCAGCCTCCTGCCCCTGCGCACGGAACATCCGCGCCAGGACAGCCGCGAGGAATTCCTGCGCGTCCAGCGCCGCGTGGCCGACGACGGCAGCGGCGAGCTGGTGGCCTACGGCCATCAGGGCTCGGGCGTGATCAGTTCGATGCCATGGGCGACCGGCCTGGCGCGCCTGCCGGCCGACGTGCAGGTCAACGACATGGACCGCGTGCCCTACTACGACCTGCGTCACTGGCTGGCGTAACGCTCTGCCGCGGCCAGTTCTTCGGGCGTATTGACGTTCATGAAGGCGTCGGGCGTGTCGTCAAAGCGCGCTTCGACGCCGCCCGCGCGGGCCTGCCACAGGCCCACCTTGCGGTCACCGCCCAGCAGATAGTCCCGCAGGTCGGGCAGCAGCGACGTGCGCACCGCCATGCAGGCGCTGTGACGCCGGCCATTGGCGGCTGCATAAGCCAGCGGCGCGCGGGCCGATTCGGCCGCGCCGATCAGCCGCGCGGCCAGATCAGCCGGCAGGAACGGCGTATCGCAAGGCACGGCCACCAGCCAGTCGTGTTGCGCGGCGGCGGCTAGCCCCGCCGCGATCCCCAGCAAGGGCCCCTGGAAGGCGCCGAGTTCGGGTTCGCCGTCTACGACCACCTGCCCGTATTGCGCGTAGCGCCCCTGATGGCGATTGGCGCTGATGATCAGACGCGCCACCTGAGGCGCCAGGCGGCGCGCCACGTGCGCCACCATCGGCTGCCCGTGCAGCAGCACCAGGCCCTTGTCTTGCTGGTTCATGCGCGCGCCTTGGCCGCCTGCCAGGATCAGGCCGGCGACGCCCGCGCGCGTTGATGCGGCGTCAACCACCGATATAGCTCATTTCGACCTTGCGGCCGGGGTCCGGCTGCGGGGCCGCCGCGTTGCGGCCGCGCAATTCGGAGTAGTGGTCGTTGCGGGCGCCCCAGATGCCCGACACGATGCCGGCCAGTTCGGCGTCGCTTGCGCCCTCGCGCAGCGGTGCGCGCAAGTCGTGCCCTTCATGCGCGAACAGGCACAGGAAGAGCTTGCCTTCCGGCGACAGGCGCGCGCGCGTACAGCCGCCGCAGAACGCATGGGTGACGCTGGAGATGACGCCGATCTCACCGCCGCCGTCCCGGTAGCGCCAGCGTTCGGCCACACGGCCCATTTCGCTCGTCTGCACGGGTTCCAGCGCATGGACGGCGCCGATGCGGTCCAGCACTTCCTGGCTGGGCACCACTTCAGCGAGGTTCCAGCCGTTGCTGTTGCCCACATCCATGTATTCGATGAAACGCAGGACATGGCCGCTGTGGCGGAAGCGTTCGGCCATGGGCAGGATCTGCCCGTCGTTCAAGCCGCGCCGCACCACCATGTTGACCTTCACGGGCGCCAGCCCCGCACGGGCGGCAGCGTCGATGCCGTGCAGCACGTCATCCGGCGTGAAGCCGCTGTCGCTCATGTCCTGGAACATGGCGGCGTCCAGCGCATCCAGGCTGACGGTGACGCGCGTGAGCCCCGCCGCTTTCAGCGCGGCGGCCTTGCGCGCCAGCACGCTGCCATTGGTCGTCAGGGTCAGGTCCAGCGGGCGGCCGTCGGGCGTGCGCAACTGGGCCAGTTGGCCCACGAGGTTCTCGATGTGCTTGCGCAGCAGCGGCTCGCCGCCCGTCAGGCGGATCTTTTCCACCCCCAGCTGCGTGAAAATGCCGGCCAGCCGGCTGATTTCTTCAAACGACAGCAAGTCCGAGTGCGGCATGAAGGTGTAGCTGCTGTCGAACACTTCGCGCGGCATGCAATAGGTGCAGCGGAAGTTGCAGCGGTCCGTGACCGAGATCCGCAGGTCGCGCAGCGGACGCGCGCGCAAGTCCAGCGCGGGCTGCCCGTCCGGCGGCAATTCGCCGGGTGCGGGCCAGGCCGCGCGGTCGGACCGGCGGTCGGCAAGGAAAATCACTTTGCTCATGGGGTCATCATATCCCGGCAGCGGCGTGGAGCCGCTACGCGAACGCCTCTTCCAAGGTTTGTAACCGCCCGGTATCCCGGGCGTCGTAGCCGACCAGCTGCCCGACATAGCCCACGTAATCGGGGCTGCGCATGATGGACAGCAGATCCTGCATGGCGGGCGTCTCCAACGACGACTTGCGGATGGCGAAGAAATAGCGTTCCCGCACCAGGGGGATGAAATCCAGTCCGAAGCGGCAGGCGGCCGTCTCCACCCCTACGCCCGTGTCCGCCATGCCGCTGGCGATGTGCGCGGCAATGGCCATATGCGTGAACTCGTTGGTTTCGTAACCCTGGACCTCGCCGATCGACACCCCGGCGCGCTGCAGCATCAGGCCCACCAGATAGCGGGTGCTGGATCCGATCTGCCGGTTCACGAAACGGACGTCCGGACGCGCCAGGTCTGCCATGCCGCGGATCTGCTTGGGGTTGCCGGCGGTAACGAACAGCCCCGTATTGCGCACCGCCAGATGGATGAGCACGTATTCGTCCGCATGCAGCCACTGCGCATAGCGTTCCATGATGGGGGATTCGAAGTCGCCCAGCGGCACCTGGAACCCCGCCAGGTCGCACTCATGGCGCTCCAGCGAGGCCAGCGCCTCGATCGCCGTGCGGTAGCGCAGCTCCAGCCCGGGCTTGCGGCCGCTCATGTGCTGCATCAGCGATTCCACCGCGAACCCATGGCTGGCGTGCAACCGCAGATGCGGACCGCTTTCGGGCAACAAGCGCTCCAGTTCTTCCTGCAATTCCGACGCCATGCTGTCCAGCGTGGGCATCAGCCGCGCCTCGATGCGGCGGTTGGCCCACAGCAGGCGCTGCGCGAACGGCGCCAATTGCGTTCCCTGGCGCCGGTTGGTGATCAGCAGCTGCGTGCCGAAAATGCCTTCGAAACGGCGCAGCACGCCCCAGGCATGGCGGTAAGACAGTCCGCATGCCCGGCACGCGCCTGCGATGTTGCCCGTGGCGTCGATCGCGGCCAGCAGGGCCAGCATGTCCTGCAACGGCACCGGCGCGGCATCGTCGCCGCCACCCAAGGTCCATTGCGCCCGCAGGCCGATCCGGAACTTATATGTCATTTATTTCTTATTGAAGACGATGAAGTACGAGGCTAGAGTACACAAATAATGCGGTGGACGGGTTCTTTTTATGTTTTAAAAAACATATTAAAAGCCACCAAACGCCACCCGACACAACGACCCCGACGAGGGGCCCAGCACTACTGGAGGAGACCACCGTGCATCAGCGCGAGGCAAAATCCGACTTGGCGTCCAGCGGCGGAGCGCGGGGCGGCAAACTGGCCCTGGACGCGGCCCAGGCGTCGCCCACCCCTGCCATTGCGGCCACCGCCCGCATCGTGGCTCGGCTCAAAGACCTGCCCGGCCCCTTGCTGCCGGTCCTGCATGAGGTCCAGCACGAATTGGGCTGTATTCCGGCCGAGGCGGTGCAAACCATCGCCGAGGCCCTGAACCTGTCCCGCGCCGAAGTCCACGGCGTCATCACCTTCTACCCCCACTTCCGCAGCGAGCCCGCTGCGCGCCATACGCTGGAAGTCTGCCGCGCCGAATCCTGTCAGGCCATGGGCGGTGAACACCTTGCCGCCCATGCCCGCACCAAGCTGGGCTGCGACTTCCACGCCAGCACCGCGGACGGCAATTTCACGCTGGAACCCGTGTATTGCCTGGGCCTGTGCGCGCAATCTCCCGCCGTGATGATCGACGGCCAGCCGCATGCCCGGGTCACCCCCGACAAACTCGACCGGCTGCTGACCCGCACGCTGGAGGCTTCGTCATGAGCGCCCCCGTCATCATTTACGTGCCGCGCGACGCCGCGGCGCTGGCCATGGAGGCCGACACGGTGGCGCGCGACATCGAACGCATCGCCGATGCGCGCGGCCTGTCCGTGCAAGTGGTGCGCAACGGTTCGCGCGGCTTGCTGTGGCTGGAACCGCTGGTGGAAATCGCCACGCCGGAAGGACGCGTGGCCTACGGCCCGGTCGCGCCTGAAGACGTGCCCGCGCTGTTCGATGCCGGCTGGCTGACGGGCGGCGCGCATGCGCTGCACCTGGGCCTGACCGAAGACATCCCGTACCTGAAACACCAGGAACGGCTGACCTTCGCCCGCGTCGGCGTGATCGATCCCCTGTCCTTGCAGGATTACGCCGCGCACGGCGGCCTGGCGGGGCTGAAGCGGGCCCTGGCGATGGAACCGGCGCAGATCGTCGAAGAAATGGTCACTTCGGGCCTGCGCGGCCGAGGCGGCGCGGCGTTCCCCACCGGCATCAAATGGAAGACCGTGGCCGGGTCGCCCAGCGACCAGAAATACATCGTCTGCAACGCCGACGAAGGCGATTCGGGCACTTTTGCCGATCGCCTGCTGATGGAAGGCGACCCCTATGTGTTGATCGAGGGCATGACGATCGCCGGCCTGGCGGTGGGCGCGACCTACGGCTATATCTACGTGCGTTCGGAGTATCCGCACGCCATCGCCACGCTGGAGGCCGCGATTGCGCGGGCGCGCAGCGTGGGTTGGCTGGGCCGCGACGTGCACGGCAGCGGCCGCCAGTTTGACCTGGAAGTGCGCACGGGCGCGGGCGCCTATATTTGCGGCGAGGAAACCTCTCTGCTGGAAAGCCTGGAAGGCAAGCGCGGCGTGGTGCGCGCCAAGCCCCCGCTGCCCGCCATCTCCGGCCTGTTCGGCAAGCCCACCGTCATCAACAACGTGATCTCGCTCGCCACCGTGCCGATCATCCTGGCCAAGGGCGCGGCGTACTACCGCGACTACGGCGTGGGCCGTTCGCACGGCACGCTGCCCTTCCAGCTGGCCGGCAACGTGAAGCAAGGCGGGCTGGTGGAAAAGGCCTTCGGCCTGAGCCTGCGCGACCTGCTCTACGAATTCGGCGGCGGCAGCGCCTCCGGGCGCCCCTTGCGCGCCGTGCAGGTGGGCGGCCCCTTGGGCGCCTATCTGCCGGAATCGCAATGGGACGTGCCGCTGGATTACGAAGCCTATATTCAGATCTCGGCCATGATCGGCCACGGCGGGCTGGTGGCGTTTGACGACACCGTCGACATGGCGCGCATGGCGCGCTACGCCATGGAATTCTGTGCCATCGAATCCTGTGGCAAATGCACGCCCTGCCGCATCGGCTCCACCCGCGGCGTCGAGACCATCGACAAGATCGCGGCCGGCGGATCCGACACCAAACAGCGCGAACAGCACGTCCACCTGCTGCGCGACCTGTGCGACACGATGATGGGCGGTTCGCTGTGCGCGCTGGGGGGCATGGCGCCCTATCCCGTGCTGTCCGCGTTGAACCACTTTCCGCAGGACTTCGGCATCGAGTCCTCCCAGTCTGCCGCGCACGCGGCCTGAACCCGAGAGACCGACATGCTAGAAACCGTCATCAAACGCGACCGCGACCTGGGCACGCCCGAGCGCGTCTCGGAAAAGACCGTCACCCTGACCATCGACGGCCAGGAAATCAGCGTCGCCGAGGGCACATCCCTGATGCGCGCCGCCGCCGAGGCCGGCATCAACATCCCCAAGCTGTGCGCCACCGACAGCCTGGAGCCCTTCGGTTCCTGCCGGCTTTGCCTGGTGCAGATCGAAGGCCGCCGCGGCTATCCGGCCTCGTGCACCACGCCGGCCGAAAACGGCATGGTGGTGTACACCGAAACGCCCAAGCTGCACGACCTGCGCCGAGGCGTCATGGAGCTGTACATCTCGGACCATCCGCTGGACTGCCTGACCTGCCCGGCCAATGGCGACTGCGAACTGCAGGACATGGCGGGCGTGGTGGGCCTGCGCAACGTGCGCTACGGCTACGACGGCGCCAACCACCTGAAGGCGAAGACCGACGACTCCAACCCCTACTTCAGCTACGACGCGTCCAAGTGCATCGTCTGCAACCGCTGCGTGCGCGCCTGCGAGGAAACGCAGGGCACGTTCGCATTGACGATTTCGGGCAAGGGCTTCGAATCGCGCGTGTCGCCGGGGCAGGACCAGCCGTTCCTGGACAGCGAATGCGTGTCCTGCGGCGCATGCGTGCAGGCCTGTCCGACCTCTACGCTGCAGGAAAAGACCGTCATCATGATGGGCCAGGCCGAACACTCGGTCGTGACCACCTGCGCCTATTGCGGGGTCGGCTGCGGGTTCAAGGCCGAAATGAAGGGCCAGGAAGTCGTGCGCATGGTGCCGTGGAAAGACGGCCAGGCCAACCGCGGGCATTCCTGCGTGAAAGGCCGCTTCGCCTGGGGCTACGCCACGCACAAGGAACGCGTGACAAAGCCCATGATCCGCAAGCACATCACGGATTCCTGGAAGGAAGTGTCCTGGGACGAGGCCATCAACTACGCGGCGTCCGAATTCCGCCGGATCCAAAGCCAGTACGGCCGCGACGCGGTGGGCGGCATCACGTCGTCGCGCTGCACCAACGAAGAGACCTGGCTGGTGCAGAAGCTGGTGCGCGCGGCGTTCGGCACCAACAACGTCGACACCTGCGCGCGGGTATGCCATTCCCCCACCGGCTATGGCCTGAAGCAGACGCTGGGCGAATCCGCCGGCACGCAGACGTTCGATTCGGTCATGCACACCGACGTCGTCATCGTGATGGGCGCCAACCCCAGCAGCGGCCACCCGGTGTTCGCGTCGCGCCTGAAACGCCGGCTGCGCCAGGGTGCGCGGCTGATCGTGATCGACCCGCGCCGCATCGAACTGGTGAGCTCGCCGCACATCAAGGCGGACTTCCACCTGCAGGTGCGTCCCGGCACCAACACGGCGCTGCTGTCGTCGCTGGCCCACGTGATCGCCACCGAAGGGTTGATCGACGAGGCCTTCGTGGCCGAACGGTGCGAAACCAAGGCGTTCAACGAATGGCGCGACTTCGTGTCGCTGCCCGAGAATTCGCCCGAAGCCATGGAAGAGATCACCGGCGTGCCGGCGCAGGCGGTGCGCGGCGCGGCTCGCCTGTTCGCCACCGGCGGCAACGGGTCCATCTACTACGGCCTGGGCGTGACCGAGCACAGCCAGGGGTCCACCACCGTGATGGGCATCGCCAACCTGGCGATGGCCACCGGCAACATCGGCCGCGAGGGCGTGGGCGTGAACCCGTTGCGGGGTCAGAACAACGTGCAGGGCTCGTGCGACATGGGTTCGTTCCCGCATGAACTGCCCGGCTACCGGCATATCTCCGACAACGTGGTGCGCGCGCAATTCGAAAAGGATTGGGGCGTGACGCTGCAGCCCGAGCCCGGCCTGCGCATTCCGAACATGTTCGAAGCCGCGCTGGGCGGCTCGTTCAAGGGCCTGTACTGCCAGGGCGAAGACATCGTGCAGTCCGACCCCAACACGCAGCACGTGGCGGCGTCCCTGGCGGCGATGGAGTGCATCGTCGTGCAGGACCTGTTCCTGAACGAGACCGCCAAGTACGCGCACGTGTTCCTGCCCGGCTCGTCGTTCCTGGAAAAGGATGGCACCTTCACCAATGCCGAACGCCGCATTTCCCGCGTGCGCAAGGTGATGGAACCCAAGAACGGCAAGTCGGATTGGGAAGTGACGGTGGCGCTGTCGAACGCGCTGGGCTACCCCATGAACTACAAGCACCCGCGCGAGATCATGGAAGAGATCGCCCGGCTGACGCCGACGTTCTCGGGCGTCAGCTACGAGAAGCTGGACAAGCTGGGCAGCCTGCAGTGGCCGTGCAACGACGACGCGCCGGATGGCACGCCCATCATGCACATCGACGCCTTCGTGCGCGGCAAGGGCAAATTCATGATCACCAAGTACGTGCCCACCGACGAACGCAGCACGCGGCGTTTCCCGCTGCTGTTGACCACGGGCCGCATCCTGTCGCAATACAACGTGGGCGCGCAGACGCGACGCACGCCCAACGTGATGTGGCACGGCGAAGACGTATTGGAACTGCATCCGCAGGATGCCGAAGACCGGGGCGTGGCCGAAGGCGATTGGGTCGGCATCCAGAGCCGCGCGGGCGAGACCGTGCTGCGCGCGACGCTGACCGACCGCGTGCAGCCGGGCGTGGTATACACCACGTTCCACTTTCCCGAGTCCGGTGCCAACGTCGTCACGACGGACGCCTCCGACTGGGCGACCAACTGCCCCGAATACAAGGTGACGGCCGTGCAGGTCACGCGCGTGTCCCAGCCTTCGGAATGGCAGCGCCAATGGTCGCGCTTTGCCGACATCCAGCAAAAGCTGCTGCGCGAGCGATCGCGCGAAAGCGAAGCGGCGCTGACCGGGAAGTAACCCCCTGCCGGCCACGACCGCCCTGAATCCCATGACCACGCCCCCGTCTTCCCGCCCCGACTGCACGCAGACTCAGGTCAAACGCGTGCGGGGCGGCGCCATCGCCCCCGCCGCCGAAACCGACTTCGTCGCCGAGGAAACCCCGGTGGCCCTGGAATTCAACGGCATCAGCCACGCCACCATGCTGGCCACGCCCGCTGACCTGGAAGACTTCGCGGTGGGCTTCGCGCTGTCGGAAGGCATCATCGACGGCGTCAGCGACGTGCGCGGCATCGACCTGCTGCCGCAATGCGACGGCATCGTGATCCAGCTGGAAATCTCCAGCGCCTGCGAGGTGCGGCTGAAGACGCGGCGCCGCGCCATGGCCGGACGCACCGGCTGCGGCTTGTGCGGCGTGGAAACGCTGCCGGAAGTGCTGCGCCCCGTGGCGCCGGTGACGAACGGGGCGCCGGTGCGCATCGCCTCGGTGCTGGCGGCCATGCGCGACATGCGCGCCCGCCAGGCGCTGCACGACATCACGGGCGCCACCCATGCGGCGGGCTGGGCCGGCGCCGACGGCGCCGTGGCCCTGGTGCGCGAAGACGTGGGCCGGCACAACGCGCTGGACAAGCTTATCGGCGCGCTGGCGCGCCAGGCCATGCATGCCGGCGACGGCATCGTGCTGGTGTCCAGCCGGGCCAGCTTTGAAATGGTGCAGAAGACGGCGGCCGCCGGCGTGGCCGTGCTGGCGGCGGTGTCCGCCCCCACGGCACTGGCCATCCGCCTGGCGCGCGACGCCAATGTCAGCCTGGTGGGCTTTTTGCGCAACGACGACGCCACGCTCTATTCCCACCCCGACCGCCTCATCCCCTGAACCGGACCCCGACACGCAATGGAAATCGGCAACCTCATCCGCATGGCCAACCGCATCGGCCAGTTCTTCGACGCCATGCCAGACCGGCACGAAGCGCTGGAAGGCGTGGCCAACCATATCCACAAGTTCTGGGAACCCCGCATGCGCAACGAATTGCTGGGGTTCCTGGAACAACGCCCCGACGGCGATGCCGGCGATGAACAGTTGCATCCCCTGGTGCTGGACGCGGTAACGCAAAACCGCCAGCGCCTGACGCCTGCGCCCCGCGTGGGATAGCCGGGAAACACCGCTTTACCGCAGTCAGCAAGCAGTGACGGATTCAAAAAGAGGCCGCGCCACCGTTCTATTTCCGGTCGGCGCGCGCTATAAAGCCGCACCCCTGAGGAGACGACATGGAAAGCACCGCCACCCTGGACCTGCCCGGCTCAAGGCCGGGTTTTTTTGACAAAGAACGTACCATCGCCGGGCCGGGATTCTCGCGCTGGCTCGTGCCGCCGGCCGCCCTGGCCATCCATCTGTGCATCGGCATGGCCTACGGCTTTTCGGTCTTCTGGCTGCCGCTGTCCAAGATGGTGGGCGGCGCCAAGCCGCTGGCCTGCCCGGCCGACATGAGCCTTGCCGCCGAGCTGTTCACGACCAGCTGCGACTGGAAGATCTCGACCATGGGGTGGATGTACACCTTGTTCTTCGTGCTGCTGGGGTGCTCCGCCGCGCTGTGGGGCGGCTGGCTGGAACGCGCCGGCCCCCGCAAGGCCGGCGTGGTGTCGGCCCTGTGCTGGTGCGGCGGCTTGGTCATCTCGGCGATCGGCGTGTATCTGCACCAGATGTGGATGCTGTGGCTGGGGTCCGGCGTGATCGGCGGCATCGGGCTGGGGCTGGGCTATATCTCGCCCGTCAGCACGCTCATCAAGTGGTTTCCGGACCGCCGCGGCATGGCGACGGGCATGGCCATCATGGGCTTCGGCGGCGGCGCGATGATCGGCGCTCCGCTTGCCGACCTGCTGATGCGCCACTTCGCCACGCCGACCTCACCCGGGGTCTGGCAGACCTTCCTGACGATGGCGGTGGTGTACTTCATCTTCATGATGTCCGGCGCGCTGGGCTACCGGGTGCCGCCCACGGGCTGGAAGCCGGAAGGCTGGTCGGCGCCGGCCAAGCAGGCCAACAACGCGATGATCACCAAGGGCCACGTCCACGTGAAGCGCGTCTGGGGCGTGCCGCAGTTCTGGCTGGTATGGCTGGTGCTGTGCCTGAACGTGACGGCAGGCATCGGCATCCTGGGCATGGCCTCCCCCTTGCTGCAGGAGGTGTTCGGCGGCGGCCTGATCAACAAGCCGGAGCTGGGTTTCGCCCAGTTGGACAAGGATCAACTGGCTGCCATCGCCGCCATCGCGGCAGGCTTTACCGGCCTGCTCAGCCTGTTCAATATCGGCGGCCGCTTCTTTTGGGCAAGCCTGTCCGACAAGCTGGGCCGCAAGACGACCTACCTGATCTTCCTGGTACTGGGCTTCATCCTGTATTCCGCCATCCCGTGGACCGCGCATATCGGCGCCCTGGCGCTTTTCGTAGCGGCGTTCTGCGTGATCCTGTCGATGTACGGCGGCGGATTCGCGACGGTGCCGGCCTACCTGGCCGACCTGTTCGGCACGCAGATGGTGGGCGCCATCCACGGCCGCCTGCTGACGGCATGGTCGGCGGCGGGCATCTTCGGGCCGGTGCTGGTGAACTACATCCGCGAATACCAGTTGTCGATCGGCGTGCCGCGCGCGCAGGTCTACGACATCACCATGTACATCCTGGCGGGCATGTTGGTCGTGGGCTTCCTGTGCAACCTGGCGATCCGCCCGGTGAACCCGAAGTACTTCATGACGGACGAAGAGCTCGCGCAGGAGAAGGCGCTGGCGCACGAGCGCGCGGCCGCCGCCGAAACCCACGGGGTCGGCACCTCCACGTTCCGCACGCCGGCCGCCTTGGTGATGTTCGCCTGGGCTTGCGTGGGTATTCCGCTGGCCTGGGGCATCTGGATCACGCTGCAGAAGGCGGTCGTCCTGTTCCACTAAAAGCCGGTCCGGCTGCGCGGCGCCTTGGGGCTTCCCGAGGCGACGGGCAACGTCCAAGGGCGCGAAACTGCTACATTGGCAGCCCGCGCCCTTTCTTTTTATCTTCTGCCCATGATCCTGCCCCGTCCCCCCGTCTCTACCGGAGCGCCGCGTTGACCGCCCCTGAATTGCACTGGGAAGAAAATAGTGTCCCCCATTCCGCCCGCTGGCGCTCTGAAACCGGCGCGACGCCGCCCAAGCGCGTGGTGGTGGTGGACGACACCCTGACCGCGGACATGGCCTATCGCCAAGCCTGCGAAGGCGTGGGCCTGCTGTGGCGCGGCGACTTCCAGAACGCCCGCCTGCTGCTGCAGGCGATGACCCGGCGCGTGGACAAGCGTCCGCGCAAACCGGTGGAAACCTTGCTGGAAGCGTTCAACCAGCACCGCCAGATCCAGTCGCAGCGCGCCCGCATCCTGGGCATGCTGCTGATTCCGTTCGACGCCGGCCATGGCATTTCGCTGCGCCGCGCCCCCGACGCCCGGCAAGCCTGCGAGGAAGTCCACGGTCCGGCCGACGAGCCCTATGTGGCGTCGCTGCGCGAACTGCTGGGCCTGATCGGCGCCTTTGAATGGCGCAAGAAGGGCGTGGAGATTCCCGCCCTGAACAACCGCATCCACCCGCACTACGGCGTGTTTTCGCCGCTGCGCGGCGAATACGTGGAACTGGTGGCGAATACCCCGATGCCGCGTGGCGGCGTCGCCTTCGACATTGGCACCGGCACCGGCGTCCTGGCCGCGGTGATCGCGCGCCGCGGCGGCAAGCGCGTCATCGCCACCGACCAGGATCCGCGCGCGCTGGCTTGCGCCCGTGAAAACCTGGAACGCCTGGGCCTGGCCAAGCAGGTCGACGTGGTCGAAGCCGACCTGTTTCCCGAAGGCCGGGTATCGCTGATCGTCTGCAACCCGCCGTGGTTGCCCGCCCGCCCCAGCTCGCCCGTCGAACATGCCGTCTACGACCCGGACAGCCGCATGCTGCGCGGGTTCCTGAACGGCCTGACCGCCCACCTGACGCCGAACGGCGAAGGCTGGCTGATCCTGTCGGACCTGGCCGAGCACCTGGGCCTGCGTACCCGCGAACAGTTGATGGAAATGATCGAGACGGCGGGGCTGCGCGTCATCGAACGCATCGACACGCGCCCGACGCACGCCCGCGCCAAGGACCCGAGCGATCCGCTGTACGCGGCGCGCTCGAAGGAAGTCACGTCCTTGTGGAGATTGGGCGCCGCCGCCTGA